>JBDSSV010000532.1:0-3114 GCA_039928535.1 Burkholderiales bacterium | reverse complement strand
GGTTCCGGAGTTTACGAGCGGAAAATGGATTTTGGCCCTGGATACCGGATTTATTTAGGAAAGGATGGCGATGCAATCGTCATATTACTGGGCGGCAGCAGCAAGCAACGCCAGCGGGAAGCGATCGAAGCGGCAAAGGCGCGTTGGACAGACTATCGGCGCCGCAAAAGTACCAATTGAACAGTCAGGAGACAACATGGCACTAACGCGAGATTTCAAGGAAACGATTCTGGCGCGCGCGCGGCGCGATGCGCGCTTTAGCGAGGCACTTTTTACGGAAGCAATAAATGCGTATCTTGCGGGCGACACCGCGGAGGGCAAAGCCATTTTGCGCGACCTGGTAAATGCGACCGTGGGCTTCGAAGGACTTGCCTCGGCAATCAAGAAACCGAGCAAGAGCCTGCATCGGATGCTCGCCCCGCGTGGAAATCCGAGCACGGAGAATTTTTTCGGAATCGTGAATGCCCTCCAGAAAAAAACACATCTGAAGCTTCGCGTAACCGCAAAAGCCGTATGAGAGCGACAGTGGAAAAAGTATTGGCGGCAGTAAGAACGGATGCCAGCAAAACGGAGTTCCGCGAATTCCCGATGCCGGAGATTGCGGCCGACAGCGCGCTGCTGAAAATGGAAGTCGCCGGCATTTGCGGCACTGACGTCAAGCTCTACGCGCATCCGCCGTCCGCGGCGCACGTCATCATGGGCCACGAGAACATCGGCACCATCGCCAAGGCCGGTCGCGAATTCACGCGGCGCAAGGGCTTCAAGGAAGGCGACCTTGTGTTCGTCGAGCATTACGTGTCGTGCGGCCAGTGCGCATGGTGCATGCAGGGCCAGTTCCGCCATTGCGAAAACACCGACTGGCGGAGCAACCCTGATGCGATCCGCTATGGTTACACGTCGGCTGAGAAAGCGCCGCATCTGTGGGGCGGTTTCGCGCAATACGTTTATTTGCCATGGAACGCGGTGGTGCACCACGTGCCGAAAGGCGTGACGCCGGAACTCGCCGGGCTCGTAACACCGATGGCGAATGGCGTCGAATGGTCATTGTTTGACGGCGGCGTCGGTTATAACTCGACAGTGCTGATCCAGGGGCCGGGCCAGCAGGGGTTATCGCAAACCGTAATCTGCAAACAGGCCGGCGCGTCGCTCATCATTGTCACCGGCACCAGCAAGGACGCAGCACGCCTGACAGTCGCCAGGACGCTCGGCGCCGATTATGTGATCGACGTCGAGAAGGAAGACCCGCTCGCGCGCATTATGGAGATTACTGGAGGCAAAGGCGTCGACGTCGCACTCGACTGCAGTGCCGGCGCCGGCACCATGCCGATACTGCTGGGCGTGAATGCGTTAAAGCGCAAGGCCGGCGTCATCGTCGTGCAGGGCGAGATGAAAACGTTTCCGGATTTCCCGCTCGAAAAAGTGACCGTGAAGTTCGTCACCATCAAGAGCGCGCGCGGCCACAGCTACCGGGCGTGCGAACTCGCGTTGGCGCAGCTCGCGTCGAAGCGCTTTCCGCTTGAGAAAATCACCACGCACCGTTTCGGCTTGAAAGACGTCGACCTCGCGATCCGCTCGGTTGGCGGCAAAGGCGTGCCCGACGTGATACACGCGTCGCTGCTGCCCTGGGAGTAACAGTCGGCCGATTTTTGCGCCGGCAACCCGGCGTGCCGCGCCGTTTCTTCGCGAGCCAAATCGAGTAATATTCGTCTTCGCCCGAGGCAGCAACGCGGCCCGCACGTGCAAAAAAACCGATTTCCAGGAGGAGGACACCATGGCAGCACGCGTACCGAAAATTAAAAACACCATCGACAAGAAACATCGCCGGCTCACGCGCAAGGACATCCATGCCGCGGCCAAGCGTCTGAAGAACTGGGGCCGCTGGGGCAAGAACGACGAGATCGGCACGCTCAATTTCGTGACGCCCGCCATGATCGTCGAGGCGGCGCAACTCGTGACGCAGGGCAAGGTGATATCGCTCGCGTTGAATTACGACCAGAGCGGGCCGCAGGGCGGCAAGACGAAATATCCGGCGCTCGGCCGCTTCAATCCCATCCATTTGATGACGCGCACCGGCACCGACGCTTACTCCGGGGTGCTCGACCATCGCAAGATTCGCGGCACCGACGACATCATCATCATGCCGCTGCAGTGCGGCACGCAATGGGACGGCCTTGGCCACATCATGTACTACGATCATATGTGGAACGGTTACGACTGCCGTACCGTGACCAGCGCAGGGGCGCTCAAAGGCGGCATCGAAAAAACCAAGGAGAAAATGGTCGGCCGCGGCGTGCTGCTCGACGTGCCGAAAGCCCTCGGCAAGAAATGGCTGCCCGACGGCTTTGCCGTGACCAACGAGCTGCTCGACTTTACGGCGAAGAAACTCCAGGTCGAAGTGAGGCGCGGCGACTTCCTGATCGTGCGTACCGGGCACGTCGAGCGTAAATTCGCGGACAAGAACTGGGACGGCTACTCGGGCGGCGACGCGCCGGGACTCGCGTTCGAGACGCTCGACTGGCTGCATAAGAAGGAAGTCGCAGCTATCATCACCGATACCTGGGGCGTGGAAGTGCGGCCCAACGAGACGGAAGACACGAATCAGCCGTGGCACTGGATCGCGATTCCCATCATGGGCCTGACGGTCGGTGAGATTTTCGACCTCGGCGCGCTGTCGGTGGAATGCGCGAAGGACAAACGTTACGAATTCATGTTCGTTGCACCGGCACTGCCCATCACGGGCGCGGTCGGCTCGCCGGTGAATCCGTACGTGATTAAGTAGGGCCGTTCGCCGCCACCTGCGGTGCCGGAACGGCTGCGCGAGTTCGAACGGACGTAAAACGCCGTTCAACTGGCGCGTGCGAGGAGTAATAATGCGTTTCTTGTGTTTGGTATCGGTATTTGCGCTAGGCATCTGCACGGCATGCGCGCAGAACTTTCCGAATCGTCCTATCAGGTTTGTCGTGCCGTGGCCGGCGGGCGGGCCGCCCGATTCGATGGCGCGTCTTGTCGGTCAGCGCATCGGCGAGGCGATGAAGCAGCAAGTCGTGATCGACAACCGGCCGGGCGCGAACAGCGTGATCGGTACTGAAATGGTCGCGCGCAGCGCGCCCGACG
>JBDSSV010000531.1:0-4174 GCA_039928535.1 Burkholderiales bacterium | reverse complement strand
TATCGAAATTAGTCGCCTGCTCGATTGGAATGTCCCCGGGCTTGGTGCCTTTCAGAATCTTGTCGATAAAGGTGGCCGAGTGGTACCACATTTTAGAAATCTCCGTAAGCCATTAAACCACCGGCTTCCGCGATCGCCCCCGAACCCGATGGTTGGAACTAGTTACCTTAACGATATCTCGCCAATCGCTTTAGCATTTGCAATGAACAGGAGTCTCGTAAACCACTACCGGGCCAGCTCGTTTCTTCGCCAATGCCCAAAAGGTGTTTTCTAAATCATCAGCCGCTTGCACGTTGACGAATTTTACAGTCATTTTTAAAGCACCGGCCGTAGCTCTAATCTGGTCGCCAAATCGGCCGGTATCGACTGCCGGAGTATAGCGGCTTGGCGGATGAGTGGCATGACCTCCATGAGCAATCCAAGTCTTTTAGCGGCAATCTCGCAACTAAAGAAGGATAGCCCTGTAGTATTTCTGCCCGGCCGCGCAAGATTCGTAACAAGCCCACCAAAAACCGGATCGCCAATCGACGCCATGACAATCGGAATCGTCGTTGTTGCTACTTTTGCCGCGCGATGGCGGGCAGGCATGGGTCAAAATGACGTCTACTTTCAGATGAATCAGTTCAGCGACCGGTTCGGGAAGTCGGTCATATTTCCCGTCGGCCCATCGATACTCGATGACAATACTCTTGCCCTCCGTATAGCCGAGGTCGCGCAAACCGTCCCGAAGCGCCTCCACCATCATTGCCTTGGACGCATCCCGAAACCGTCCCTTCATTTACATGGCAAGCAGCCCTTCAGTTTGGTTTTTCGACTGCGTGCCGGCTGCAGACTTTTGGACACATCCTGTCAGATCAAGTCGCGAGCATTGCATCTCATATTTTCCTCCGCGACCCGCCGCGTCCACCGCATCCTCTGCGGTGAGAGGTTGTTAAGCTAGAGACATACGCACGAGCTACTTACTCGAGCTTGATCCCCGTTTCCTTGACGATTTTCCCCCAGCGAGCGATATCGCTCTTGATGTCGGCGGCGAATTGCTCGGGCGTATTGCCGACGGCGTCGCCGCCCAAAGTGTTCTGAAAGCGCTCTTTCATTTCCGGCGTCGCGAGTATTTTTACCGTTTCATCGTGCACGCGGGCGACGACGGCATTCGGCGTACCGGCGGGTGCAAGCAAGCCGTACCAGGCCGAGATGTCGAAGCCGGTGATACCGGCTTCCGCGAACGTGCCGACGTCGGGCAGCGACGCATGACGTTTGGCGCTCGTCAGCGCGATGCCTTTTAGCTTGCCGGCCTTGATATGCGCCTGCGCGGTTGGAATCGCGGTAGCGAGCAGCGGGATCTGGCCGGCGAGCACGTCGATCACTGCCTGGCCGCCGCCTTTATACGCGATGTGGGTGAATTGCGTGCCGGTGCGCTGCTCGAACAGCAGCATGGCCAGATGCGGCGTGCTGGCATGACCTGACGAGGAGTAATTCAAGCCCGGCTTGCTCTTCGCATACGGAATCAGCTCCTTCGTATTGTTCGGCGGAAACGACGGATGCGCGACGAGTATCAGCGGCAGTGCCGCGACTTTCGTGATCGGTGCGAAGTCCTTGACCGGATCGAACGGCAGCTTGCTGTACGCCGTTGGGTTGATGACCATGGTCGCATCGAATGCCATCAGGAGCGTATAGCCGTCTGGATTCGCCTTGGCAACCATGTCGGTACCGACATTGCCGTTCGCGCCCGTGCGGTTGTCGACGATGACTTGCTGGCCGAAGCCCGCGCCGAGTTTCTGGCCGACGGCACGCGCCAGCGCATCGGTTGAGCCGCCGGCGGCATAGGGCACGATCAGGCGTATGGACTTGTGCGGATACGGCTGGGCAGCGCCGGCGCATGAAAATGCCAACAGCGCAAGACCGCAGCACGCGTGGAAAGCCGGGTTCAGGGCTCGATGCATAGCTTGTTCCTCCTCGTCTTCAGCATGCGTCGGCGGTGATTGGTCTATCATCCGGTTCTCGCGCGCACGCCTAGTAGTGATCGACAGATAGTATGGCACAGCCGGCGGCGCGAATTCAGGAGGCAAAGACTATGACATCGAATGCAGGCGCGCTGCGCGCGCGGCTCGCGCAGCCGGGTCTGATTACCGCGCCCGGCGTCTACGACATGATTTCGACGCGTATCGCCGACCGCCTGGGTTTCGATGCGCTGTACATGACCGGCTTCGGCGTGGTTGCGTCGCATCTGGGTCTGCCGGATGCCGGGCTCGCGACTTATTCAGACATGGTCGGGCGCGTCAGCCAGATCTGCACTATCGCGCAAACGCCGTTGATTGCCGATGCCGATACGGGTTACGGCGGATTGCTCAACGTTGCGCACACGGTGCGCGGTTATATCAAGGCCGGCGCCGCGGCTTTGCAGATCGAAGACCAGGAGTTCCCCAAGAAGTGCGGCCATACGCCGGGCCGGCGCGTGATCGCTTGCGAGGACATGGTAAAAAAAATTCGCGTGGCGGTGGAGGCGCGCGGCGACGCCGATATCCTGATCATTGCGCGCACCGATGCGCGCACTGCGCATGGGCTCGACGAAGCGCTGCGCCGCGCCGATGCATACGCGCAAGCCGGCGCCGACATACTGTTCATCGAGTCGCCGGAGTCCGAGCAGGAGATGGAAAAAATCTGTGCGCGCTGCGAACTGCCGCTGCTGGCCAACATGGTAGAGGGCGGACGCACGCCCGTATTGACGGCGCAACGGCTGGAGCAGTTGGGTTACCGTATTGCGATTTTCCCCGCGACAGGGTTCCTGGCGGCAGGCGCTGCGCTCGAATCAATCTACCAGACGCTCAAACGCGACGGCTCGAGCGTTGAGGTGACCGTGCCATTGCAGGAATTTTCAAAATTCACGGCGCTGATGGGATTCGAGCAGGTGTGGGATTTCGACCGGCGGCATGCCGACTAGAATTTCGTCATTTTTCGCTCAACGGCGCCATCGCGCCGCCCGGCGACCGCGGCGTCGACGTCGTGGTGTTCAGCGTGTCCGACCGCCTGACAGGCAACCCGTCGCCGGCCGAGCTTCGCAAGATGACGGACAAATGCCTGATGGGCGGCATCAATGAGCAGAAGATACCGGAGCGCTCGCTGCCGGAGATACGCGCTGAGATGCAGGACGCGATAAAGCAGGCGGGCCAGCGCAAATTCATGCTGACGCCCGGCTGCACGAGCGCGCCGCAAACGCCGGAGCACATCCTGCGCTGCGTTCGCGAGACGAGCCGTTCTTTTGCCGGTGCCTGATGGCGGGAAATAGCGGAACGGCAGGCCGAATAAGCGCGTCCGTTATGGCACAATAGTCGTTCTTAATGGACGGCATATGCGCGTAGCAATCATCGGCGGCGGTACCATCGCGCGCCTCTTCCTCGAACACATCAAGCGCGGCGATCTCGGCGAGGCCGAGGTAGTGGCCATAGTCGGCCGCCCCGGCGGGTCGCGCGGCAAGCCGCTGGCCACGGAATACGGCGTCGCGTTCGTCGCTACGCTCGAAGAACTGTTGCAGCAAAAACCGGATGTCGTGGTGGAAGCTGCATCGCATGAAGCGGTGCGCACTTATTGCGGCGCGTTGCTCGATGCCGGTATTGCGGTGATCGTATTGTCGGGTGGTGCGCTGTCCGATGACAAGCTGCGCACCGGGATCGAAGCCAGTGCGATGAAAAGCGGGGCGCTGTTCTACGTGCCCTCGGGCGGTATCGGCGGGCTCGACGCGCTGAAAGGGGCGTGCATCGCGGGCGTGGATTCAGTCGAGATTGTCGTGTCCAAGCCGCCGGCCGCGTGGCAGAACATCCCGTTCGTCGGCAAGCTGGACATCGATCTTGCGGGCCTGCGCGAACCGCGCGTGCTTTTCGAGGGCGCGGCGCGCGAAGGTGTGCCGCATTTCCCGGCCAATGTGAATATCGCGGCAGTGCTCTCGATGGCGGGCATCGGTTTCGACCGCACGCGATTGAAGGTGGTCGCCGACCCGTTGATCAAACACAACACGCACCAGATTACGATCAAGGGCAAGACCGGTAATATCAGTATCAAGCTCGAGAACGTGCCCGCGCCGGAAAACCCGAAAACCGCGTGGCTCGCGTGCTACAGCGCGCTGGCAGCGCTGAAGCTCGCGAAGTCGCCGATCCGCTACGGCACTTAGGGCAATTGAACC
>JBDSSV010000530.1:0-3419 GCA_039928535.1 Burkholderiales bacterium | reverse complement strand
ATTGCAGTAGCATGCACGCTTTATTTGTCGCGGTGAATTGAGCCATGTTCGATCTAGTACAAAAGCATAAGAAAATCATCCAGGTTTTGCTGGCGATCATCTTTCTGCCGTTTGCCTTCTTCGGCATCGATTCGTATTTCCGCACCGCAGACGGCGGCAATCACGTCGCGACCGTTGGCGGCATACCCGTCACCCAGCAGGAGTTTTCGCTCGCATTGCAGGAGCGCCAGAACTACCTGCAGCGGCTCGTCGGCAACCGCGTTGACCCGGCAATGCTCGACAGCCCGGAACTGCGGTTCGCGGTGCTCGACTCGATCATTCGCCAGCGCCTGCTGGTCAATCAGGCGGTGCGCAGCAATGTACTGGTATCCGACGAGCAGTTGCAACAGGTCATCGCCGAGCAGCCGGCATTTCAGGAGGACGGAAAATTCTCGCACGCGCGCTATGTCGAGCTGCTCAAGCGCCAGAACATGACGGCGGTCGGGTTTGAGCAAAGCCTGCGGCGCGACCTCATGTTGCAGCGTATGAACGGCGCATATCTCGCTACTGCGATCGCGCCGAAATCGGTGGCCGAGCGCCTGTTGCGGATCAATGCGCAGCAGCGCGAAGTAAGCCAGAGCGCGCTCGCGCCGGAAAAATTCACGGCGCAGGTGAAAGTGGATGACAGTGCGGTGAAAAGCTATTACGACGCACATCAGAATGAGTTCCAGGTGCCGGAGCAGGCGCGCCTCGAGTTTGTCGTGCTGTCGCTCGATTCGATTGCCGCGCAAACGGACGCCGGCACGGATGAGGTCAAGCAGTTCTACGAACAGAACCTGAAGCAGTACGCGAAAGGCGACGAGCGCCAGGCGAGCCATATTCTTGTCACTGTGGACGCCAAGGCGACCGCGGAGCAGAAACAGGCCGCGCGCGCGAAGGCGGAGCTGTTGCTGAAGCAGGTGAAGCAGAATCCCGCCGGGTTCGCCGAAGTCGCCAGGAAGAATTCACAGGACCCGGGGTCGGCGGCCAAGGGCGGCGAGCTTGGCACGTTCCCGCGCGGCGCGATGGTCAAGCCGTTTGACGACGCCGTTTTCAATATGAAGGTGGGAGAAATAAGCGATCTCGTCGAGTCGGCGTTCGGGTTTCATATCATCAAGCTCACCGGCGAGAAACGGCACGGCTTGGACGAAGTGAAGAAGCAGGTCGAGTTGGATCTCAAACGGCAGAAGGCGGGCAAGAAGTTCGCCGAGCTGGCGGAGCAATTCAACAACCTGGTATTCGAGCAGGGGGACAGCCTGAAACCGGCAGCTGACGCGCTGAAGCTTCCGCTGCAGACCAGCGGCTGGACGAGCCGCAGCGGCGGCGAGAAGAAACTGCTCACCAATCCGAAGCTGCTGCAGGCGGTGTTTGGGGAAGATGCCGTTAAGAACAAGCGCAACACCGAGGTCGTCGACGTCGGCGGCAATAACCTTGTGTCGGCGCGCGTGCTCGAGTACAAGCCGGCGACAATGCGGCCGCTGGCCGACGTCAGCGCGGAAATCGTCAAGCGGCTGACGCACGATCAGGCAACGCAGCTTGCCGCCAAGCAGGGACGCGAACTACTGGCCAAGCTCAAGCAGGGCAGCGGAGAAGGCATCGTGTGGGGCGCGCCCAAGCTCGTCAGCCGCGACAGCTCTCAGGGCTATGCCGCGCCGGCGATCGCCGAGATCTTCAAGGCCGATGGCGCCAAGCTGCCCGCCTACACCGGTTACGAAAATCCCCAGGGCGGGTTCGTGCTCCTGAAAATCACGCGCGTCGTGAACGCGGAGGCGCTAGATGTCGCGAAGAGCAAGGCAGCGACGGAAGAATTGCATCAATTGCTGGCACAGGAAGAGCTCAACGCCTACGTGGCGAGTCTCAAGCAGAAATCCGACGTCAAGGTGCAGCAGGACCGGCTGGAAAAGAAACCGCAGTAGTCAGGATTCGGGATTCGGCAGATTCAAAATTAATAATCGGAGGGGCTTGGGGCGGCTATCATCCTGAATCCTGCTTTTACGCCATTCCCGCCGCAGTGGTATTGAATCCGCAGTCGACATAAGTAATCTCGCCGCTGACGCCGCTCGCGAGATCGCTCATCAGAAATGCCGCGACATTGCCAACTTCATCGGTGGTCACATTACGGCGCAGCGGCGCCGTTTCCTCGACGAACTTGAGTATCTTGCCGAAGCCACTGATGCCGGCGGCGGCCAGCGTCTTGATCGGCCCGGCCGAAATGCCATTGACGCGGATGCCCTGCGGCCCGAGATTGTACGCAAGATAGCGCACGTTGGCTTCGAGGCTGGCCTTGGCGAGCCCCATGACGTTGTAATTGGGCACCGAGCGCGCGGCACCTAGATAGGTGAGCGTCAACAGCGCGCCGTTGCGGCCCTGCATCATGGGCAGCGCGGCTTTGGCGAGCGCGGCAAAGCTGTAGGAACTCACGTCGTGCGCGATGCGAAATGCTTCGCGCGTCAACCCGTCCAGGTAGGCACCGGCGAGCGCTTCGCGTGGCGCAAAGGCGATCGAATGAACGATGCCATCGAGGCCGTCCCAGCGGGCGCCGAGCGCGTCGAAAAGCCCGCCTATCTCATCATCGCTCGCGACGTCGCAAGGCAGCACGATGTCGCTATTGAATTCGCCAGCGAGCTTGAGCACCCGGTCCTTGATGCCATCACCCTGGTAGGTGAAGGCCAGCACCGCGCCTTCGCGCTGCATCGCCTTGGCGATTCCGTACGCGATCGAGCGGTTGCTTAAGAGGCCGGTGATCAGGATTTTTTTATCTTGCAGAAAGCCCATCGCGGCTCCAGTGGGGAATTACGGGCAGGCGCGATTATAACGTATCGTTGCGCGCCGCCAGTCGCGCATGCCGCACAGCGCAGCCGAGATAGGCGCGTAGCTGATTGCTGCAAAAGCTCTATGCAGTTACAACGATGCCGCAGCGAGCAATTCACGCGTATAAGCGTGCGCGGGGGCAGTCAGCACGGTGTCGGTCGTCCCGCTTTCGACGATTTGGCCGTCCTTCATGACGATGACCCGGTGTGCGACCGCGCGGATTACCGCGAGGTCGTGGCTGATGAACAGATAGCTCATATGCAGGCGCTGCTGCAGGTCGCACAGCAGCGTCAACACCTGGCGCTGTATCGTCGCATCCAGCGAACTGGTTGGCTCGTCGAGGAGCAGCAATTCGGGTTCGAGCACTGCCACGCGCGCTATCGAGATGCGCTGGCGCTGCCCGCCGGAGAACTCATGCGGGTAGCGCTCGAGAATGTCCGCAGCGAGCCCGACTTCCCGCAATCCTTCGATCACGCGGTTGCGACGTGCGTCGTCGTCCAGTTCCGGGAAATGCAGTTCCAGTCCTTCGCCGACGATCTGTTCTACTGTGCGCCGCGGCGACAGCGAAGAGAAGGGGTCCTGGAATACCA
>JBDSSV010000529.1:0-4009 GCA_039928535.1 Burkholderiales bacterium | reverse complement strand
TGACGGGCAACATCGAATTACCGGCGGGCACGGAAATGGTGATGCCGGGGGACAACATCTCGATCACGGTGGCGCTGATCCAGCCCATCGCGATGGAAGAAGGCTTGCGCTTCGCGATCCGCGAAGGCGGCAAGACCGTCGGCGCCGGCGTCGTTGCAAAGGTTATCGAGTAAGGCTCTGCAGGCCAGTAGCTCAACTGGCAGAGCGTCGGTCTCCAAAACCGAAGGTTGGGGGTTCGATTCCCTCCTGGCCTGCCAGGACAAGCTGTTGAGCGTGGTCAGTTAAGAGTCGGCCGTGCAGGCGGTAAATGAAGTCAGGAACTGAAAGTGCATTCTCGACTCGTAACATGCGGCGCTGAACGGGAAACATGGCAGACAAGCTGAAAATTGCAGTCGCAATCGCGTTGTTGCTCGCGGGCATTGCGGGGTTTTACTACTGGGACCAGAGCCCGCTGATAGCGCGTGTCGGCGCGGTCATCGGCGGCGCCGTTGCCGGCATCGTGGTGTTCTGGACCAGCGCGCCGGGCAAGGAGTTTTTTGCGTTCGCGCAGGAATCGATTGAAGAAACCAAGCGCGTCGTATGGCCGACGCGCAAGGAAACGCTGCAGACGACCGGGATTGTGTTCGCGTTCGTGTTCGTGATGGCGCTGTTTTTATGGTTGATAGACGCGGGGTTGTTATGGGCGGTACGCATACTGATGGGTCAGGGCGATTCATGAGCAAGAAATGGTATGTGGTGCATGCGTACTCCGGGTTCGAGAAAAGCGTGCAGCGGGCGCTGGTCGATCGCGTGGCGCGCGCGGGGATGCAGGACCAGTTCGGACAGATATTGGTGCCGGTTGAAGAAGTCGTCGAGATGAAAAGCGGCCAGAAGAACATCTCTGAGCGCAAATTCTTCCCGGGTTACGTGCTGGTCGAAATGGAAATGACCGACGATACCTGGCATCTGGTAAAAAGTACCGCCAAGGTTACCGGCTTCGTCGGCGGCACCTCAACCAAGCCGACGCCGATTTCCGAAAAGGAAGTGCAGAACATCCTGCACCAGATCCAGGAAGGCGTGGAGAAGCCGCGGCCGAAAGTGTTGTTCGAGATCGGCGAGATGGTGCGTGTCAAAGAAGGCCCGTTCACCGATTTCAACGGCAATGTCGAAGACGTGAACTACGACAAGAGCAAGATCCGCGTCGCCGTCACTATCTTCGGGCGTTCGACGCCGGTGGAGCTGGATTTCGGCCAGGTCGAGAAAGTGTAGTAGTCAGGATTCAGGTTCAGGAATCGGGATTCAGCGGTAAGGCAGTTAGTTTTTTTAACGGGGAGGACGGCAGGCGGACGAAGGTTGAGCAGGGTTCACTGAATCCTGACAACTGAATCCCGAATCCTGCAGTCCGCTACCACCCACAAAAGGAGCAGTCATCGTGGCAAAAAAAATCGTCGGCTATATCAAGCTGCAAGTGCCCGCCGGCAAAGCCAACCCGAGTCCTCCGATCGGGCCGGCGCTGGGCCAGCGTGGTCTCAACATCATGGAGTTCTGCAAGGCGTTCAACGCGCAGACCCAGAAAATGGAAGCCGGCCTGCCCTTGCCGGTCGTAATCACCGCGTTTCAGGACAAGAGCTTTACGTTCATCATCAAGACGCCGCCGGCGTCGGTGCTGATCAAGAAAGCGCTGAAGCTCGATAAAGGCAGCAAGACGCCGCACACCGACAAAGTCGGCAAGCTCTCGCGCGCGCAGGCGGAAGAAATCGCCAAGACCAAGATGCCCGACCTGACGGCGGGTGATCTGGATGCCGCGGTGCGTACCATCGCCGGCAGCGCGCGCAGCATGGGCGTTGAAGTGGAGGGTGTCTAACATGGGTAACGTATCGAAACGCTATAAGGCAATCGCGACCAAGGTCGACCGCGACAAGTTGTACCCGCTTGCCGATGCCATGAAGATCGTCAAGGAAAATGCCACCGCCAAATTCAACGAGTCGATCGACGTCGCGATCAATCTCGGCATTGATGCCAAGAAATCCGACCAGACCGTGCGCGGCTCGGTCGTGCTGCCCGCGGGCACTGGCAAGACCGTGCGTGTTGCGGTGTTCGCGCAGGGCGACAAAGCCAAGGCCGCCAAGGACGCGGGCGCGGACATCGTCGGTCTTGACGATCTCGCTGCTGAAATTAAAGGCGGCAAGATGGAATTCGACGTTGTCATCGCAACACCGGACACCATGCGCGTGGTCGGCACGCTGGGTCAGATTCTCGGTCCGCGCGGATTGATGCCGAACCCGAAGGTCGGCACGGTCACGCAGGACGTAGCGGCTGCCGTCAAGAACGCGAAAGCGGGCCAGGTGCAATATCGCGCTGACAAGACCGGCATCGTGCAATGCACGATAGGCCGCGCGTCGTTCACGGTCGAGGCGCTGGTCGAAAACATGCAGGCCTTGCTCGACGCGGTGAACAAATCGCGTCCAACCGGCATCAAAGGTATCTACCTGAAGAAGGTCTCGGTATCGAGCACCATGGGCGCTGGCGTGCGCATCGATCAGGGCGGCGCGCAAGCATAAAGAATTTTATTTGGATTTGTTCGTAAAAAATTGGTAGTGAAGGCTTTGGGCTGCTGGAATCCGCGGTTGTATGCGGTACCGGCAGGTTGTCAAAGACCGTAGAGGCGAAAGCAGGATTGAGGATTCAGGATTCGGGATTCAGCAGTAACCCGTATCAGGGATTCCTGCCCTGCGAGAGCTTAATTGAAGGATACGTGGCTGTTAGGGGCCGGGGTTTTCTGAATCCTGATTCCCGACTCCTGAATCCGGCTCTCTACGCAGACGGCGTGTCCCGATGAATCAGGTTTGTTGCTTATGCCTGGAACTGAGGTCGCCGTGGGTCGGTTGCGAATTGATGTGTCGGTTCGCGGCCATTAACGAATGGAGGTAGGCCTTGGGTCTTAATCTGGAAGAGAAGCAGGCGGTAGTGGCTGAAATCGGCGGTGAGGTTGCGAAGGCGCAAGCCATCGTAGTCGCCGAGTATCGCGGCCTTGGGGTGGCGGCAATGACCGATCTGCGCAAAAAAGCGCGCGGCTCGGGCGTTTACCTGCGCGTCCTCAAGAACACCCTCGCGCGCCGTGCCGTCGCAGAAACGCCGTTCGCCGGGCTGTCCGACAAGATGGTCGGGCCGCTTGCTTACGGCATTTCGAGCGATCCGGTGAAGGTCGCGAAGGTGCTGCATGAGTTTGCCAGAGGCAACGATAAGTTCGTCATCAAAGCCGGTGCGCTGGCCAATCTGGTCATGTCCGCCAAGGACGTGGCCAATCTGGCTAACCTGCCGAGCCGCGAAGAACTCATCGCCAAGCTGATGGGAACCATGCAGGCGCCGATTGCGACGCTGGCGCGTACGCTCAATGAGGTGCCGGGAAAACTCGTGCGCACTCTTGCCGCAGTACGCGATCAGAAAGAAAAGCAAGCCGCCTAATCATTAACAGCATAGCAACGAACTGGAGAACAGAATGGCAATGTCAAACGCAGAACTGGTAGACGTGATCGGCAGCAAGTCGGTACTCGAAATCGCCGAGCTGATCAAGATGATGGAAGAGAAATTCGGCGTGTCGGCCGCCGCGGCGACAGTCGCCGTGGCAGCTCCCGCGGCCGGTGGTGGTGGCGCAGCCGCTGCCGCCGAGCAGACCGAATTCGCCGTGCATCTGACCAACTCCGGCGCGAGCAAGGTCAACGTGATCAAAGTCGTGCGCGCGGTGACTGGTCTCGGCTTGAAAGAAGCCAAGGACGTCGTCGATGCCGCGCCGAAAGCGGTCAAAGAAGGTGTGTCGAAGGCCGACGCGGACGCAATACTCAAGCAGCTGATCGAAGCCGGCGCCACGGCTGAAATCAAGTAATTGGCAGACGTATCGGAGCTGGCGGGCAACCGCCAGCTCTTCCCTATTGTTTTCGTGGCGGACACGCCACGACCGAGCGCATCGTCAACGGTGCGCTGGGTCGTGTACTGTCTTTCACCCCGCATTTCACATTTGAGGAGCCTCAAT
>JBDSSV010000528.1:0-3791 GCA_039928535.1 Burkholderiales bacterium | reverse complement strand
AGCGATGGCGGCTGCAACGGGCATAGTGCACCTGGTCGGCGCCGGCCCGGGGGCGCCCGATCTGCTCACGTTGCGCGCGGCGCGGCTGCTTGGCGAAGCAGACATCGTCTTCTACGATGCGCTGGTCCATCCTGAAACGCTGGCGCTCGCCCGGCGCGCTGAAAAAATTGCTGTAGGCAAGCGGTGCGGCAAACACTCGACGCTGCAGCGTTTCATCAACAAGCGCCTGATCGACGCCGCGGGCAAGCACGCGGTCGTCGTGCGTCTGAAAGGCGGCGACCCGATGATGTTCGGGCGCGCGCAGGAAGAGCTCGACGCACTGCATGCCGCCGGCATTCGCTGCGAAGTAGTGCCGGGCGTGACGGCAGCGCTGGCGGCGAGCGCGGACCTCAAAATCTCGCTGACCCGCCGCGGCATGAGCCGCAACGTCACTTTCGTGACGCCACGCGTTGGCGCCGGCGAAGATGCCAGCGAATGGGTCAATAGCGTTTGTAACGCGGACACCGCCGTCATGTACATGGCGGCGGGACAAGCAGCGGCGATTGCGAGCCGGCTGATCGCGTGCGGATTAGCCGCCAATACGCCGGTCGTGATCGTTGAGAATGCATCTTTGCCAGATATGTCGCAGGTCGCGACTACGCTGGAGGCTTTGCAGCACATCACCGAACGCACGACGCACGGTGGCCCCGCGTTGCTCATGATAGGTCGCGTATTCCAGCGCGCGGCAATCACCCAAGGTCATGTTATTGATGACGATGCCGTGCAGGTGGCCCTGGCTGTAGCCCGTTGCGCCTAGACCACACCTGACAAAACACGCTAGAATTCAAGCTTTTAGCTTGAGTTCGAAGGGTCTAATGCGTGTTTTCCGCACCCTGCCGGAAAGTGCATCCAGTCCGGTTGCGCTAACCATAGGAAATTTTGACGGCGTGCACCTCGGCCATCAGGCCATGCTCGCGCGTTTGATTGAGGCCGGGCGTGAGCTTCGTCTGCCGCCGTGCGTCATGACGTTCGAGCCGCATCCGCGGGAATTTTTCGCGCCGGATAAAGCGCCGACGCGCCTGACTTCGCTGCGTGAAAAGCTCGAATTGCTGGCGCAGGCCGGTGTCGAGCGCGCCTATGTGCGCCGCTTCAATTTTGAATTCGCGAAAACGGCGCCCGAAGATTTTATCGATCGCATTTTGCACCGGGGGCTCGCCGCGCGCTGGATCCTGGTCGGCGACGATTTTCGTTTCGGCGCGCGGCGCGGCGGCGATCTGGCGATGCTGAAGCAGTCGGCCGGCCGCTGCGGATTCGAAGTGCACGCGATGGCAAGCGTCGTCGCCGATGGCGTAAGGGTCTCGAGCACTGCTGTGCGCGAGGCGCTGGCGGCCGGCGACATGCAGCGCGCCGAACGCCTGCTCGGGCGTCCTTACAGCATCAGCGGCCGCGTGGTGAGCGGCGACAGGTTAGGTCGCAAGCTCGGGTTTCCGACTGCCAATATATTGATGAAGCATAATCGTCCCGCGCTCGCTGGAATCTTTGCGGTCGAGGTCCTGGGGCTGGGCGAGCCGCTGCACGGCGCGGCAAGTCTGGGCGTGCGGCCGACAGTCACGAATATTCCGCAGCCGCGGCTTGAAGTGCACCTGCTTGATTTTTCACGCGACATTTACGGCGCGCATCTGCAGGTAAATTTTTTGCATAAATTGCGCGATGAGGAAAAGTACGCGGACGTTGAAACTCTCAAGCGGGCGATCGCAACTGACGTAAAGAATACGCGCGGTTACTTCGCCGCACTCGCACGCAACTCGCTGGCACAACATGGCTGATTACAAAAAAACACTGAATTTACCGGACACGCAGTTTCCGATGCGCGGCGATCTTGCCAAGCGCGAGCCGCAATGGATACGCGAGTGGCAGGAAAAGAAGATCTATCAGAAGATTCGTGCCGCCGCAAAAGGGCGGCCCAGATTCGTGCTGCACGACGGCCCGCCGTACGCGAACGGCAACATCCATCTCGGCCACGCGATCAACAAGATTCTGAAAGACATCATCGTCAAATCGAAAACTCTCGCCGGGTTCGACGCGCCGTATGTGCCGGGCTGGGACTGCCACGGCATGCCGATCGAGCGCGAAATCGAGAAGCTGCATGGCAAGAATCTGCCGGTCGAGAAGACGCAAAGCCTGTGCCGGGAATATGCGGCCGCGCAGATCGAGCAGCAGAAAAAGGATTTTCAGCGCCTCGGCGTGCTGGGCGATTGGGAAGACCCCTACCTGACCATGGCGTACACAAACGAAGCCGACGAGATCCGCGTGCTGGGCAGGATCCTGCAAAAAGGCTATGTCTACCGCGGCTTGAAGCCGGTGAACTGGTGCTTCGATTGCGGTTCTGCGCTGGCGGAGGCGGAAGTCGAGTATATGGACCGGACCGATTTCGCGATTGATGTTGGCTTCCCGTTCGCCGAGCCCGCCAAAGTCGCCACCGCATTCGGTCTGGCGAAGCTGCCTGGCGATCACGGCTCGATCGTCATCTGGACCACGACGCCGTGGACGATCCCGGCCAACCAGGCGCTCAATGTGCATCCGGAATTTACTTACAACCTGGTGCAGACCGAACGCGGCCTGCTGATTCTGGCTGCCGAGCTGCGCGAAGCGTGCCTCGACCGCTATGGCCTCGCTGAACGCAAAATCCTCGGCGAGTGCAAGGGCAGCGCGCTCGAACGGATTAATTTCCGGCATCCGTTTTACGATCGCCTGTCGCCCGTCTATCTTGGTGATTACGTGACGCTCGATACGGGAACGGGCATCGTGCACAGCGCGCCCGCGTACGGCGTCGAAGACTTCAACTCGTGCCGCGCGTATGGTATCCGCGACGATGCGATCCTGACGCCC
Organism: Burkholderiales bacterium; assembly: GCA_039928535.1. Classification (GTDB taxonomy): domain Bacteria; phylum Pseudomonadota; class Gammaproteobacteria; order Burkholderiales; family SG8-41; genus PALSA-1004. The sequence continues at coordinate 923 of JBDSSV010000528.1, read as the reverse complement.
GTGCAGGCGGATGGACGTTATGCGGAGTCGCTGCCGTTTTTCGGTGGGCTCAACATCTGGAAAGCCAATCCGCTGATCGTTGACAAGATCAAGGAAGCGGGCGCGCTGCTGCACGCCGAAAAATATGCGCACAGCTATATGCATTGCTGGCGGCACAAGACGCCGATCATTTATCGCGCGAGCACGCAGTGGTTTGTCGCGATGGACGAGCCGCCGGGTTTCAACGGCAACAAGCCCGCTGAAACATTACGCGCGACCGCGCTGCGCGGCATCGAGAGCACGCGCTTCTATCCGGGCTGGGGGCAGGCGCGCCTGCGCGGCATGATCGCCAACCGTCCGGACTGGACGCTGTCGCGGCAACGCCAGTGGGGAGTGCCCATGCCGTTCTTCGTGCATCGGGAAACCGGCGCGCTGCATCCGCGCACTCCGGAGCTGCTCGAGGCGGTGGCAAAAAAAGTGGAGAAGGGCGGCATCGAGGCGTGGCAGACACTCGATGCGAATGAACTGCTGGGCGTGGATGCTGAGCGCTACGTCAAGATCAAGGACACGCTGGACGTATGGTTCGATTCCGGGTCGACTCACGAGACCGTGATCGGCGGACCGCGTGGACAAACGACCGGTGCGGGCTCGCACGGCGGCAAACTCGCATTTCCCGCGGATCTGTACCTCGAGGGATCGGACCAGCATCGCGGCTGGTTTCATTCGTCGCTGCTAGTGTCGTGCATGCTGAACGGCGCGCCGCCCTACAGGGGCTTGCTCACGCACGGTTTTTTCGTCGACGGCGAAGGCCGCAAGATGAGCAAGTCGCTGGGCAATACCGTCCAGCCGCAGAAGATCGCCGGCACACTCGGCGCCGAAATTCTCCGCTTATGGGTGGCGGCGACCGATTACTCCGGTGAGCTGTCGATCTCGGAAGAGATCCT
>JBDSSV010000527.1:0-4558 GCA_039928535.1 Burkholderiales bacterium | reverse complement strand
GCCGCCAGGATTGCTCCCGCGCTGCCGTTCGACTTGCATGTGTAAGGCATGCCGCCAGCGTTCAATCTGAGCCAGGATCAAACTCTTCAGTTTAATCTCTGCAAAAATTAATACTCTCGCTTGACGTTTTTAAAACTTCATGCGAGCACTTCTGATTTTAAAGTTGCGACCGACCAAAAAAACCAGTCGGATGCGCTGCTCCAAAACCAAGCGCCCACACTTATCGGCTGTATATTTTTAAAGAGCGAAGGCCCCGCTAAACAACAATGTAACTTTGCGGGACCTGAAAGACTGAAGATTATAAAGAACCTTTTTGGACATTGCAACACTATTGTCGAAATTTCGGCTTGCCCTCGGGCAATAACTAGCCCGCGCCCCGCCATTGCTGGTATTTTGGCCCCGCGCCGACCGTTCAACCCGAGAATTTTTCCTCAATGCAGCAATCCGATCCTCACTTGACGCTACCGCCCGCCTCCAGTGAACCGCTCGACGTCACGTTCACGGACGATGCGCTGTCTCAGTTAAGCGCCGCTTTTTCGCAATACGGCGACGCATTCCGGGTTTTCTCGCCGGTGACGCAGGCGCACATCTACGTATTCAGCCATCCGGATCATGTGCGGCGCGTCCTCGTGGAGAACCATCAGAATTACACTAAAGGCATCGGCATCGAGCGCGTCGGCATCCTGCTCGGCAAAGGCCTGATGGTCAGCGAAGGCGAACTTTGGCGGCGCCAGCGCCGCATGATTCAGCCCGCTTTTCATCGCGACGTTATCGCACGGATGGTGGGACATATACGTGCGCAAAATCTGCGGCTTCTCGACAAATGGATCGCGTGCGCGGACGCCCGCCAGGAAATCAACGTCACGCAGGACATGAGCGACGTGACGCTCAATATCGTCTTGCTGTCTATTTTCGGTGACGATCTTGCGAGCATGACCACATCGCATGGCTCTAATCCGTTTGCACTACTCACCGACGAGACTGAACGCAATTTGAAGTTTGCCTATAAGTTTCGCGCGCTGGCCAAGCTGATCACGGAGTGCGTCACGCGCCGCCGCGCGCGAAATGACGATCGCATGGACCTGCTCGCAATGATGATGGCCGCGCGCGATCGCAAATCGGGTGAACCGATGCCCGACAAGCAATTGATCGATGAGGTTATGACGTTGATCGTCGCCGGTCACGAAACGACTGCCAGCGCGCTCAATTGGATGTGGTACCTGCTGTCGCAGCATCCTGAGGTCTCGCAGCAATTGCATGGGGAAGTCGATGCAGTTCCGGCCGCGCCATCCTCAATGGACGATATCTCGCGGCTGATTTATACGCGCCAGATGGTCCAAGAAACCCTGCGTCTTTATCCGCCTGGATGGCTTCTGACGCGGCGCTCGATTGCAAAGGACAACGTCGGTGGCTACCCAATCGAGCCGAATACCGATGTATTTATCTCTCCCTACATCGTTCACCGGCATCCAGGCTTTTGGCACGATCCGGAACGCTTCGATCCAGCGCGTTTTTCGGCACCCGCGACGGAGGTCCGTAACCGGTTTTGCTATTTGCCGTTCGCGCTGGGACCGCGCGCATGCATCGGTGAGAATTTCGCGATGATCGAAATGATATTGCATACCGCGATACTGGCGCGCCACATCCGTCTGCGTTATCTTCCAAAACATCCGCTCGAACTTGAGTGCCAGGTCAATCTACGAAGCAAGCATCCTATCTTCATGTTGCCGGAAAAACGCAGTTTATGAGTTTTACCACTCTGACCGAGGCGCTGCTCGAACGCCGCGCCAGTAAGCGGGCCATTCATTACATCGAAGGCGACAGTAGCGAGCGCAAGCTGGTATTTGGCGAGCTGCATTCACGCGCGGTAGGCCTGCTGCATCATTTTCAGTCGTGTGGCGCGGCGCCCGGCAGCGAGATGATCCTTTTACTCGACAGCAATGCGCAGTTCGTAGACGCGTTCTGGGCATGCATCCTGGGCAACATCATCGCGGTACCGCTGGCGCCGGGGACCACCGACGAGCACCGGCTCAAATTTTTCCGGGTGATGGAAAAACTCAAGCAGCCGCACCTGTGCACCGACACCAAAATTTTTTCGCGCCTGGCGTCGTTCGGCACGGAACATGCGCTGGATGCGGCAATTACCCGCATCAAGGCGAAAACCGTTTTCATCGATCGCATCGACGATATTTCGCGGCCGGGCCGCACGCATGCCGCACTGCCCGACGACATTGCATTCGTTCAGTACTCTTCCGGATCCACCAGCGAACCCAAGGGCGTGACGCTCACGCATCGCAACCTGCTGACGAATATCACCGCGATCGCGCACGGCATCAAACTTACCGAGAAAGATGTCGGGTTGAGCTGGATGCCATTGACGCACGACATGGGCCTGATCGGATTCCACCTGACGCCTTTTGTCATGGACGTGCCCCATCATCTGATGTCGACAGCGGTATTCGTGCGGCGGCCGCAATTGGGGCTGGCGCACGCCAGCGAGAAAAAAGCGAGCATCCTGTGCTCGCCGAATTTCGGTTACCGGCATTTTCTCAAGACTTTCGATCCCGCGAAGTGCACCGACCTCGATTTGCGCCATGTGCGCATCATTTTCAATGGCGCGGAACCGATCTCGGCCGCCCTGTGCGAAGAATTTCTCGCGGCACTGGCACCGTGTGGCCTGCAGGCATCCGCGATGTTCCCCGTATACGGATTGGCGGAAGCCAGCTTAGCGGCGACGTTCCCGAAACCGGGCGAAGGATACGCAACCGCCACCGTCGCTCGCGACACATTGACGATCGGCCATGCCGTAGAATCAGTTGCCGCCGGCGATCCGCGCGCGGTCACGCTCATGCTGGTCGGCAATCCGGTTGAAGGATCTGATTTGCGCATTGCGGACGACGCCGGGGCGACGCTGCCCGGCAACACTGTCGGACACGTACAGATTCGCGGCGACAATGTTACTCGCGGCTACTATCGGGATAATGGCGCCACCCAGGCGGCTATAACTCCTGACAGCTGGCTCGATACCGGTGATCTCGGCTTCATCAGTCCCGGCGGCCTCGCCATAACCGGGCGCTCCAAGGACATCCTTTTTGTCAACGGACAGAACTACTACCCGCACGACCTGGAAGCAGTGGTCGAGCAGCACGCAGCAATCGGCCTCGGCAAAGTAGCGGTATGCGGAGTCAGGCCCGACAACGCCGCAACTGACGACCTGCTCGCATTTGTTCTCTATCGCGGCGAACTGCGCGACTTCCTCGATACCGCAAAGATCGTGCGCAAGAGCATCAACGAGCACATCGGCATCGTAGTTAACCAAGTCATCCCGGTCGCCAAAATTCCGAAAACAACAAGCGGAAAAATTCAACGCTATCAGCTTGCTGAAGCCTATCAACGCGGCGAGTTTGAGGAACCTCTGGCCACCCTGCACGCCCTGACCCAGGCGCAAGCCGACACCGCACCCGAGGCCCACAGTGAAATCGAAAGAAATCTCAAAGAGATCTGCGACGTGTTCCTGACCGACAAACCGGTCGGCGTCCACGACAACATTTTCGAGCTTGGCACCAGCTCGCTGACGCTGGCGCAGATATACCAACGCATCGAAGCAATCTATCCCGGCCAGCTCGAAGTCACCGATTTTTTCGACTATCCGACGATCTCCGAGCTCGCCCGATATCTCCAAGGCCGGCTGCAGGCATCTCAGGCATAAAGCGGCTTCTTGTATTTCCACTTACGGTACATCCACAGCCAGTCGGCCGGGTGCTGCGTGATATGCAGTTCCGCTACGCGCGCGTACCGCTCGATGATGTCACTGCCTTCCGATGCATACGGCGGCTGTGCGAGCATTTGCAACGTCGCTTCATAATGACCGCGACGGGTGCGGGCAATTCCGACGAAGAAGACCGGCGACCGCGTAATACGCGCGATCTTGTCGGCGCCGACGAAAAACGCCGTGTCCTGATGGAGAAAACGCGTCCAGTGTTTTTCTTCCTCGCGCGGCGGCGTCTGGTCGGCGACCAGCGCGATGATACGCGCGCTGTCACGGCGCTTCAGCACTTCGACGAGGAAGTCTTTAACGGCGATCGGGTGGCCGCCGAATCGTGAGCGCAACTCGAACATGAAGCTGTCAATGCCGGCGACCCGCAACGGCTTGTAAACCGCGTCGACGCTGACTTTGAGTTCGATGCACGCGGCAAGCAGCAGCCATTCCCAGTTGCAATGATGCGACGCAAGCAGGACGACCGGCTTGTTTGCCGCCAGGTAAGGCGCGAGGATGTCGAGATTGTTGATGCGCATGCGGCGGCGGAGCTCGTCCGCCGGCATGTCCGCGCCCTTGATGACTTCCGCGACCAGGTCAAACGCGTTGTGATACGACTGGCGCGCAATACGCGAGATTTCCGGCGGAGATTTTTCGGGAAACGAATTTTCCAGATTCGCCTGCGTGAGGGAGCGGCGAAACCCCCACACGTGATAAACCAGCACGTAGAGTGCGTCCGTAATTGCGTACAATACGCGCAACGGCAGGCGGGACAGCAATTTCAGTAGTGACATGCCGGCA
>JBDSSV010000526.1:0-7980 GCA_039928535.1 Burkholderiales bacterium | reverse complement strand
TCACGCTCTGCCGCGCGAGTTTTTCGCTGAGGATGCTGTTTTGATTTGACTCCGCCGTGCAACGCGGCGGATGTGCAATGCCGGCACCGAGTATTCAACGTGTGCAGCGCGTGGTTATGCGCATGGCATAAGCGAGACGCATTGCCCGCATGCGCGTTTTTTCAGCCGATCTTCTACTCGCTCCTGTGGTCGGCACGCAGCCCAGCGCTGCGCTGCCGGCAAATCGGTCTCTTTCTGCGGTGCTTCCGCGCAAGTACTGGTAAGCCGCGCCGCTTGTTGCTTTTCCGCAACGTACGGCGAAGCGCGTAACCCTTTGATAGTCAACCATAAAGTTAAAGTATCACCTTCAATGTACAATTTATCACGTTGTTTATAAATAGTTATTAATTAAAATTTCGCTGCAAGCGTGAATTGGTACTCATAAGTCGTTGTCCTGAAAACAGAAACTTCGATTTGAACGCTTGACCGAGTAACCTCTTTTTCATATAGTGGGCAACAGTGGGAAAAAGTGGGACAAATCCTACGGTTGGGGCTCAAAAAGGGGAAAGCGTGTTCCGCGGTGTAGCGCAGCTAAATCTCGACAGCAAAGGCCGTCTCGCGGTGCCCTCGCGCTACCGCGAGAGCCTGCTCGTGCGTTGCGCGGGACGGCTCGTCATCACCGCCGACTTCGACAAGTGCCTGCTGATCTACCCGCAACCCGACTGGGAGCCGATCCAGCAAAAACTGATGAGCCTCTCGAGTCTGAATCCGCGCATACGCGATTTGCAGCGCCAGTTAATCGGCTATGCGGAGGACATCGAAATGGATGCGGCGGGCCGCGTGCTGATTTCGCCGGCGCTGCGCGACTTCGCATCGCTCGGTAAAAGCGTGGTGCTCGCCGGTCAGGGCAACAAATTCGAATTGTGGGATGCGGAGAAATGGGCGCAGGTCCTCGGCCGCGGCGGCGGTTTCAATGACGGCGACCTGCCGCCCGAACTGGAGGGCTTCTCGTTGTGAGCCTGGGCTCACATACCCCGGTTTTGCTGGAGGAGGCAATAGAAGGACTGAGAGTACGGGCAGACGGCGCGTATGTCGACTGCACGTTTGGGCGCGGCGGCCATAGCCGCGGGATTCTGAAAAGACTTGGCGGCAAGGGGCGCTTGATAGCACTGGACCGCGACCCGGCCGCGATTGCAGCACGTGGAGGTATCGACGATGAGCGGCTCACGCTTGTGCACCGGAGTTTCAGCGGTCTGCGCGATGTGCTGCGCGACTGCGGCGTCGCGCAAGTGGAGGGCATCCTGCTCGATCTCGGCGTGTCGTCGCCGCAGTTCGACGACGCGGCGCGCGGCTTCAGCTTTCGCGCCGACGCGCCGCTCGACATGCGCATGGATACGAGCCGCGGTGCGACCGCGGCGCAATGGCTGGCAAGCGCGGACGAGCAGGACATAAGGGAGGTTATCCGCAACTATGGCGAAGAACGGTTTGCTAAGCAGATTGCAGCAGCGATTATTGCAGCACGGGCGGGGCGGCCTGTCGCAACCACACGCGAGCTTGCCGGGCTCGTCGCCAAGGCTGTTCGCACACGCGAGCCGGGGCAGGATCCAGCGACGCGGACCTTTCAGGCTTTACGGATTCACGTCAATCAGGAGCTTGAAGAGTTGACGGATGTCCTGCCTCAATGCGTCGCCGCACTGGCACCGGGCGGGCGGCTCGTCGTGATCAGCTTTCATTCGCTCGAAGACCGCATCGTCAAACGTTTTTTGCGCGCCAATTCGCAACCGCCGCGGCTGCCCGCGCGCCTGCCGCTGCGCGCCGCCGACCTGCCGCGCCCGCCGCTGGATCTGGTCGGCAAGCTGCAGCGCCCGTCGTACGATGAAGTCGCGGCGAACCCGCGTGCGCGCAGCGCGCTGATGCGGGTTGCCGAGCGCACCATGGCGCCGCACGCCTGATGGCCCGCTTGAATCTCATGCTTCTCGCGGTTCTCGTCGCCTGCGCGTTGTCGGTCGTGACATCGCAGCACAACGCACGCAAGCTGTATGTCGAGCTGCAGAAAGAGCAGGCGATCGCCAAGCAGCTCGAAGTCGAGTGGGGGCAGCTGCAGCTCGAGCAGAGCACGTGGGCGATGCACTCACGCATCGAAAAAATCGCGAGCGGCAGGCTCATGATGCGCGTGCCGCCGGCGGCGCGCGTGCAGGTAGTTGCACCGGAGTCCACGCAATGAATCCCCGCGCGCCGGCAATGACGCTCGACATGCCGGGCTGGCGCTCGCGTACGCTGCTCGTCATGCTGCTGCTGGGCTTCGGCGTGCTGATCGCGCGCGCCGTCTACCTGCAGGGGCTGAACAACGACTTTCTGCAGAAAAAAGGCGACGCGCGCTACGGGCGCGTGATCGAGCTGTCGGCAACGCGTGGCATGATCACCGACCGCAATCGCGAGCCGCTGGCGATTTCGACGCCGGTTGAGTCGGTATGGGCGAGCCCGGCCGACGTGGACATTTCCGCGGAGAAGATGAAGCGCCTGTCGCGGCTGCTCGAACTTGACGCGGGCGAGATCAAAAAACGCCTGGCCGGTAGCGCACGCGATTTTGTCTACCTCAAGCGCCACCTGCCGCCCGAGCAGGCGGCGAAAATCGTCGAGCTCAACATTCCCGGCATCTCCCTGCAGCGCGAGTACCGCCGTTACTATCCGGGCAGCGAGTACTTCGCCCACCTGATCGGCTTTACCGATATCGACGGCCAGGGGCAGGAGGCGCTCGAACTCGCGTTCGATGCGCAACTGGCGGGCAAGCCGGGCAGCCGGCGCGTGATCAAGGACCGGCTCGGCCGCATTGTCGAAGACGTCGAGAGCGTGCGCCAGCCGCAAGAGGGACGCGATCTCGCGCTGTCGGTCGACGCCAAGATCCAGTATCTCGCCTATCGCGAACTGAAGAACGCTGTAGAAGTGCACCGCGCAAAGGCGGGCGGCATCGTCGTCCTCGACGCGCAGACGGGCGAAGTGCTCGCAATGGCCAACCTGCCATCGTACAACCCGAACAATCGCGGCAAGCTGGAGCCGCGGCGCACGCGCAATCGCGCGGTGACCGATCTGTTCGAGCCGGGTTCGACGCTGAAACCGTTTACCGTGGCGGCGGCGCTCGAAAGCGGAAAATACAAACCTGAAACTGTTATCCAGACCGGCTCGGGAAAACTCGTAATCGGCAGCGCCACCGTGCACGACGCGCATCCGGACGGCGCGCTGACGGTAGCGCAGGTCATTCAGAAATCCTCCAACGTCGGCGCGGCCAAGATCGCGCTGTCGATGGCGGCCGAGCAGATGTGGGACATATTCAGCAAGGTCGGTTTCGGCACGCAGCCGCGCTCGGGATTTCCCGGCGAAGTCTCCGGAAAATTGCGCGCGTATGCGAGCTGGCGCCCGATCGAGCAGGCGACCATGGCCTACGGACATGGCCTATCGCTGAGCTTGCTGCAGCTCGCACGCGCCTATCTCATTTTTGCGGGCGACGGCGAGATCATGCCGGTCACGTTGACCAAACTTGAAACGCCGCCCGTGTCGACGCGCGTGATTTCAGCGGAAACCGCGTTGCAGGTACGCCGCATGCTGGAGATGGTCGTGCAGCCGGGCGGTACGGCGCCACGCGCGCAGATCACCGGCTATCGGGTCGCCGGCAAGACCGGCACTGCGCACAAGCTCGACGGTGCGAGCTACGCACCGAACAAGTATGTGTCCTCATTCATCGGTTTCGCGCCGGCCTCCGCGCCGCGCCTGATCGTCGCCGTGATGATAGACGAGCCGGGCGCCGGCCAGTACTACGGCGGCGCCGTCGCCGCACCCGTATTCAGCAGCGTAATGGCGGGCGCATTGCGCCTGCTCGGCGTCAAGCCCGACGCGCCGCTTAACAACGTGGTGCTGCCGCCACCGGACGCACCCGAGGTGCGCGAAGAAGTATGAAAAATCCGGCCCTGGCCCCGTTCGCCATCAAGCGCCTTGCGACCGACAGCCGGCGCGTGCGGCGCGGCGATACTTTCCTCGCCTATCCGGGCGCAACGCAGGACGGACGCCGATATATTGCGCAGGCGATCGCGCGCGGCGCTGCGTCGGTGTTGTGGGAAAAGCGCGGCTTTGAGTGGCAGCCGGAATGGCGCGTGCCGAACGCCGGGATTGCGCACTTGCGTGCCAGCGCCGGGCTCTTTGCCAGTCGCGTAAACGGCGATCCTAGCGCGCAGCTGCGCATGATAGGCGTGACCGGCACCAACGGTAAAACGACCTGCAGCCAGTGGATCGCGCAGGCGCTTGATCACTGCGGCGTGCGCAGTGCCGTCATCGGCACGCTCGGCTACGGCATGCGCGGACCGCTCCGTCCGCTGTTGAATACCACGCCGGACGCGGTGTGGCTGCACGCGCAGCTCGCGGAATTCCTGCGGCGCGGCGCGCGCGCGGTCAGCATGGAAGTCTCGTCGATCGGTCTCGATCAGGACCGCGTCGCAGGCGTGCAGTTCGACGCCGCTTTGTTCACCAACCTGACGCGCGATCATCTCGACTATCACCGCACCATGGCGCGCTATCGCCGCGCCAAGCTGCGGCTGTTCGAATGCGCCTCGCTCAGCCATGCCATCGTCAATCTTGACGATGAGTTCGGTCGTGAGCTCGCTGCGCACGTAAAGCGGCGCGGCCTGCGCATTCTCGGCTATGGTTTCGCGGAACGCGGCAAACACCTGCGCCGCCTGCAGTGCGTCGCGGGCTCGAACCTCGTCGCCGGCGCGCGCGGTGTGCAGTTCGACGTCACAACGCCGGCGGGGCGCGCCACGGTCGAAAGCCCGATGATCGGTTGTCACAACGCGTCGAATTTGCTGGGGACATTGGCAGTTTTACTCGCGAGCGGCATTAAGCTGAAAGACGCGGTCGCGGCGCTCGGCAAGCTCAAACCGGTGCCGGGCCGCATGCAGAAGCTCGGCGGCGGTGCGCGGCCGCTGGTGGTGGTCGATTACGCGCACACGCCGGACGCGCTGGCGCATGCGCTGCGTAGCTTGCGCGAAATCATCGCGAAGCAGAGTGCGATCGTGTGCGTGTTCGGCTGCGGCGGCGATCGCGACCGGGGCAAGCGTCCGCTGATGGGCGCGGTGGCGACGCGCCTGGCCGACCGCGTGGTGATCACCAGCGACAATCCGCGCAGCGAGCAGCCGCAGAGAATAATCGCCGACATCCGCCGGGGCGCGCGCGGCGAATACGTCGTTGAAGCCAATCGCCGGCGCGCGATAGCGCGCGCGTTGCGCACGGCGCGGCGCGGCGACGTCGTGCTGATCGCCGGCAAGGGGCATGAGAACTACCAGGAGATCGCCGGCGTCAGGCGGCCGTTTAGCGACATGAACGTGGCCCGCGCGGCTTTGCAGAGGTGGGCCGCATGATGCGCGTCTCGCAGGCAGCGCAGGCTCTCGGCGCTCGCTACACGGGCGCGGATGCGGAGTTCACCGCCGTATGCACGGACAGCCGCGCACTGAAAGGCGGAGAACTGTTTGTCGCCCTGAGGGGCGAACGTTACGACGCCCACGCATTTCTCGCGGACGTCGCCGCGGCGGGAGCGGCAGCCGTGCTGGTCGAACGTGCCGCCGACGTCGACGTGCCGCAGATCGTGGTCGAAGACACGACGCGCGCGCTCGGCCGTCTTGCCAATTACTGGCGCCGCCAGTTCGACATACCGCTGGTCGCCGTTACCGGCAGCAACGGCAAGACGACGGTGAAAGAAATGCTCGCCGCGATATTGCGCGAAGCGGTCAAAACGACGGCGCGCGCAGGCGATGCCGACGCGAGCGTGCTGTCTACCCGCGGCAATCTGAACAACCACATTGGCGTACCGCTGACGCTGCTCGAATTGCGCAGCGCGCACCGCTATGCGGTGATCGAAATGGGCATGAACCACGCGGGGGAAATCAGCTACATCGCGCGCATGGCCGAGCCGGATGTCGCGCTCATCAACAACGCGGGCGTTGCGCACATGGAGAATTTCGATTCCGGCGCGGACATCGCGCGCGCCAAGGGCGAGATTTTCGAAGGGCTGAAGAGCGGCGGCACTGCGGTGCTCAATGCCGACGACCATTACGCGCCGCTGTGGCGCGATCTTGCGCGCGCGCATCGGCAACTCGATTTCGCCCTCGACGCGCCGGCGGCGGTTACCGCGACTTACCGGCTGCGCGAACTCGACAGCGAGATCGTTCTCAATACGCCGCTCGGCAACGCCGGCGCGGTCGTCCCGGCGCCGGGTTTGCACAATGTGCGCAACGCGCTGGCGGCGAGCGCCGCGGCGACCGCGCTCGCCGTGTCCGCCGCCACGGTAGCGGCTGGTCTCGCACAGTACGGCGGCGTCAAAGGGCGGCTGCAGCGCAAGAGCGGTCTGCGTGGCGCAACGCTGATCGACGACACCTATAACGCGAATCCCGAATCGATGCGCGCCGCGGTGTCAGTGCTCGCGCGGGCCCCGGGAAAAAAATTGCTGGTGCTGGGCGATATGGGTGAGCTCGGCACGGACGCGATGGCTATGCACGCGCAAATCGGCGACTTCGCGCGCGCGGCCGGCATCGAGCGGCTGTTCACGCTGGGTGAAATGTCGGCGCACATGACGCAGGCGTTCGGCGCCGGCGCGCGGCACTTCGAGCGCATCGAAGACCTGCTCGCAGAAATGGAAAAGGTGCTCGCGCGGGATATGACGGCGCTGATCAAGGGCTCGCGCTTCATGCAGATGGAGAGAGTCGTGAAGCATTTCGAAATCGCAGGCAAGCCGGTTTCATCGGGGATGAACTAGATGCTATTGGAACTCGGTTTTATACGCCGCTCGTTCCGCACAGCCGCGCTGACAGAGAGTCATCGATGCTGCTAGAACTCGCGCAGTGGCTGGCGAAAGACATCCGTGTGTTCAACGTGTTCAGCTACATCACGCTGCGCGCGGTGCTCGCGTGCCTGACCGCTTTGCTGATGACATTCATGGTCGGGCCGACGATGATCCGCCGGCTCACATCGTACAAGATCGGCCAGTCGGTGCGCGACGACGGCCCGCAGTCGCACCTGCCGAAGGCCGGCACGCCGACGATGGGCGGCGCGCTCATCCTGGTGTCGGTAGTGGTGACGACCTTGTTGTGGGCCGATCTCCAAAATCGTTTAGTGTGGGTCGTGCTCGCCGCGACGATCGGCTTCGGCGCGATCGGCTGGGTCGACGACTACCGCAAGGTCGTGCATCGCAATCCGAAGGGACTGTCCGCACGCGCGAAGTTCTTCTGGCAATCGGTGGTCGGACTCACCGTAGCCTGCGTAATTGCTTTCAGCACCAACCTGCCGGCGCAAACCGAATTCATCGTGCCGTTCTTCAAGAATATCGGCTACCCGCTCGGCGTGTTCGGCTTCATCACGCTGACCTATCTCGTGATCGTCGGCACCAGCAACGCGGTGAATCTGACTGACGGCCTCGACGGCCTCGCCATCATGCCGACGGTCATGATCGCAAGCGCGTTGGGCATATTCGCTTACGTCGCGGGCAACGCTGTGTTCGCCAAATATCTCGTTTTTCCGCACATACCGGGTGCCGGCGAGCTCACGGTGTTCTGCGGCGCGCTGGCTGGCGCGGGACTCGCTTTCCTGTGGTTCAACGCCTACCCGGCGGAAGTGTTCATGGGCGACGTCGGCGCGCTCGCGCTGGGCGCGGCACTCGGCACCATCGCGGTCATCGTGCGTCAGGAAATCGTGCTTTTCATCATGGGCGGCGTGTTCGTCGTCGAGACCCTGTCGGTCGTGCTGCAGGTCGCGTCGTTCAAGCTGACCGGCAAGCGCATCTTTCGCATGGCGCCGCTGCATCACCACTATGAATTGAAGGGATGGAAAGAAAATCAGGTCGTGGTGCGCTTCTGGATCATCACGATGATGCTGGTCCTCGTAGGACTTTCAACACTGAAGCTGAGGTAACGAATATGCAAGAAGTGCACTGCGGGTTGATTTGGGGGAGGCTAATGCGCGAAC
>JBDSSV010000525.1:0-10825 GCA_039928535.1 Burkholderiales bacterium | reverse complement strand
GGCGTGAGGGGTGAGGCGTGAGGCGGTAGTCCTTTTGCGCTCACGCGCCTTAATTTCCCGCCTCACGCCTAACGCCTTCCGCTTTTGCTATCATGGGCGAAAATGCGGTGAGGAGCGTGCCATGATCATACGCGACATCCTGAGCATGAAAGGCGGCAGCATATTCAGCATGGCACCGGACGGCAAGGTGTCCGGTGCGGTCGGCATGATGGTGAAGAACGACATCGGCTCGCTGGTAGTCATGGATGGCGGCCGCATGATTGGCATGTTGACGTTCCGGGAAGTGCTCAAGGCGCTCGATGCGCAAGGCGGCGATCTGGCGGACGTGCGCATCCGCGAGGTTATGGTTGCGGATCCCATTATCGGTAATCCCGACGACACGCTCGATAACCTGCGCGAGGTCATGACAAAGAACCACATCCGCTATCTGCCCATCCTCGATGGCGACCGCCTGCTCGGGGTCATCTCGTTTCACGATGTCGCCAAATCCGTGATCAAGGAAACGAGCTTCGAGAACCGGTTGCTCAAGCGCTATATCAAGAACTGGCCGGAAGGCGACGCAGCACCGAAATAAGTTCAATAGTCGCTGCCGGGACGTCCAACGACAAGGGCAGTGTAGGGTGAATAAATGCCTGTAATAGGGCTGCGGGCCCCGCCTATATTTGACGGGTTATCCTAAAAATTCCGATAATTTCGGATTTTGGCCTACGGAAGGGGCGATTGCATGGCATTGTTCGGGGGCGGCAAGCCCGATCATCCGATGGCGGATCCCAAGCAGGCGAAGTCGCTGATCGCCGAATTTCCCGCGAACGACGCCACGAAGGCGCTCGAGGAAGCCACGTTCTGGCTCGATTCGGTTTGCCGCACCGATGGCTTCAAGCTCGACGACCGCTATGAGTTGTACGACGCACTCGATCAGGCGGCCAAAAATCATCAACGCAAGCTGGCGCAGGACTATCTGGCGATGGACCGCCAGGAAAAATTCCGCGAGAGCAAGTTGTGGAACACTGTCTACGAATTCTGGAAAACGCTCGGCAACGCCTATAGCCAGTGCATCGAGCAGTTTCAGTCCGGCGCCAGCGGCTCCGGCGCGATCAAGCAAGACCTGCCCGTCATCGCGGCGCGCACATTGCGCACGCTGACGCTCCAGTTCAAGTGGGGATCGTTTCGGTACGGGCCGGTCGAAGACCGATTGTGGAGCGATCTCGCGCGGATTTTCTCGTTCGCGGAATCCAAGCGCTTTGCAGATACGCCGGTGGATATCTATCCCGGCGCGCACGGCCACGGCAGCGTCGAGCAGGAATTTCTCAAGGCGCTCATGCTCGGCGTGTCGTCGACTGACGGGTTGACACCGCTCAAGCAGGAAATCGCCGAACGCACCATCGCGCATTTCGGCCGGTTTTACAAGATCCAGGCGAAACCCGGTCGGCACTGCAACTTTTATTTCGACCTCTCGATGCGCAAGCCGCCGGCGCGCGCGATGAAGACCATCGACCCCAATCCGATGATCCGTTACTTCGGCGCGGGTACCGCATTGCAGGCGTTGCGTCAGCTGATCGACGACATCAAGACCAAGGAGGGCGTGCCGTCCGACGTCAATCTCGGCGGCACCTATGATATCGACCTGGTGCTGTCCGTCATGAGGCACCTCGCCAAGTACTGGTCGGACAGGCCGCCGGCACGCGGCTCCGAACGTCGTCAGATCGCCACGCGGCTGACGGTTGTGCACGGCATGCAGCCGATCTTAAGTTGCATACGGCCGCAGACGGAGGACAGCTTGCTCGACTTCCAGACCCAAGACGGCAGCGAAAGCTGGATCGTCGAAAATATCAGTGACGGCGGTTTCGGCGCGATCGTGCCTCAAGTGAAAGGCGACTGGATCAAAGTCGGTAGCGTGCTTGGCGTGCAAGGCGAGACCGCGAAGTTCTGGGGCGCCGGCATCGTGCGGCGCCTGACGCGCGACGAGTTCCAGCAGCGCCGCGTCGGCATCGAAATAATTTCCAAGGCGATAATTCCGGTCACGTTATCGCCTGCGGGCAACGTATCGTCATTCAACGTGATGCGCGAGGGCGAGCGAGCCGTGCTGCTGTCGACGACGCCGGACAAGAACGGCGATATCGAGCTATTGCTGAGAGTCGGCAGCTATACGCCGATGCAGGCGCTCGAAATGAATGTGCGCGGCAAGCCGTTTTATCTGATGCCGCGCAAGTTGATCGAGGGCGGCGACGATTTCGACTGGGCGAAATTCAAGGTCATGAAAAACGCCGGTTAGCGTGCCGCGTCCGGGCACGCTCATGCGCGCAGCCTATGCCTGGAAAACCTTCTGTAACCACGCGCTGACGGCAGCGACTTCCTCCGCGCACACCGAGTGCTGCATCGGGTATTCGTGCCATTCCAGGAGATAGCCCTCAGCCGTGAGTTTGTCGCGGGAGGCGGTGGCCATGGCGAGTGGAATGACCTGATCGTAATTGCCGTGCGCGTAGAAGATCGGCACGTCCTTGTTTGCTGCGGCTGCCTCCGCGGCCAGTTGCCCGGCCAGCGGTAAATAAGTGGAAAGCGCCATGATGCCGGCGAGACGCTGCGGATGACGCAGCCCGGTCTGCAGCGCGATCGCGCCGCCCTGTGAAAAGCCCGCGAGTACGATCATGCGCTTTTCGACGCCGCGCGCGACTTCGCGTTCGATCAGTGCATCGACACTGGCCTGCGAAGCGCGCACGCCTTTTTCGTCCGCGCGGCGCGTATTGCCTTCGAGGTCGCCGAAGCTCACGTCGTACCAGGCACGCATGACCTGGCCGTTGTTGATCGTCACCGGCATCATGGGCGCATGCGGAAAGATGAAACGTATGGCCGGCGCGCGGGCAAGCCGCAGTTCGGGTACGATAGGCGCGAAGTCATTACCGTCGGCGCCGAGACCGTGCAGCCAGATGACCGCGGCTGTTGGGTGCGGTGCGGTTTCGATTTCTATTGATTCAAGCAGATCGCTCATGGATTCAGGATTCAGCATTCAGGATTCTGGATTCAGCACTTAACATTCAAAATTCAGCATTCAACATTCAGAGAACCGGCTTCATAGCTGACTTCGGGCGGAAAACTTTGATGATATTTTCATGCGTCTCGATGTACGGCCCGCCGATGAGGTCGATGCAATAGGGCACCGCCGCGAACACGCCGTCCAGCGTCTCTTTGATCGCCTTGGGTTGCCCGGGCAGATTCAGTATCAGCGCCTGCTTGCGGATAACGCCGGCCTGACGCGACAGGATGGCCGTCGGCACGTACTTGAGGCTGACCTGGCGCATCCGCTCGCCGAAACCGGGCATGACCTTGTCGGCCACCGCGAGCGTCGCCTCCGGCGTCACGTCGCGCGGTGCCGGGCCGGTGCCCCCGGTCGTCAGCACCAGGTGGCAATGCGCGGTGTCGACGAGTTCGCGCAGCGTCTGCTCGATCGTGGCCTGGTCGTCGGGTATCAGCCGCGCCTCCATCCGCCATGGCGTCGACAGTGCGGCGCCGAACCATTCCTGCAGAGCGGGCAGCCCTTTGTCTGCATAGACACCGGTCGAAGCGCGGTCGCTGATTGAGACGAGGCCGATCAGGAGTTCGTTGTTCATGGAGCGCATTATATCGTGCAGCCTGCCATGTAAAGCGCTGAGGCGGTCATTCTTCGTCCGGCTGGCTTTCACGTCTGGCGACGATGTCGCGGATCGCGCGAAACAGGCCGCGATAGTTCTTCGGCGTGCGGTTGAGCGCGCGGTCGCGCTTGACGCTGGCGATCAGCGAACGCAGATGCTGCATGTCGCAGCCGGCATATTCCGCCGCAAACAATGTCAGCGCGGTGTCTTCGGCCAGCAGGCGCTCGCGCCAGCGCTCGATCAGCTTCTGCTGCGCCGTGCTGTCGCGCGCGGCGCCGCTCCACATGTCGAGGCGTGCGCGGATCGGCGCCGGATCAATTTCGCGCATGAGCTTGCCGATATATTGCATCTGGCGGCGGCGCCCTTCGAAGTCGTGGATGCGCTGCGCATCGACGATGGCGTCGAACAGGCGTTCCGGCAGATCCATCTGCGCGAGCTGATCTGCGTTCAGCATGACGAGCTCGGTGCCGATGTCCTGCAGCGCCACCATGTCGCGTTTGCGCTGGCTTTTGCTCGGACGCTCGGCGACGTCGTCGCTCTCGGTGGCATCGGTCATGCTGGTATGATAACGGCTTTTGGAAAGCTTCCGCAGATGTCCAACGAGCTTAAGACGCGCGCAGCATCACGCAACCAGTTTGCCAACGATCCGGCAGTGCTCAGGGAGATCGTGGCGAGCGTGCTCCAGTACGCGGGCGAGCATGGCGCCACGGCATGCGAGGCCGAAGTCTCCGAAGGCGTTGGTCAGACGGTCACCGTGCGCCAGGGTGAAGTGGAGACCATCGAATACAACCGCGACAAGAGCATGGGCATCTCGGTCTATATCGGCCAGCGGCGCGGACATGCGAGCACGTCGGACTTTTCACCGCAGGCCGTGCGCGCGACCGCGGACGCGGCGCTATCGATCGCGAAATTCACCGCGAGCGACGAATTTGCGGGGCTCGCCGACGAGAGTCTGCTGGCGAAGAATGTGCCCGACCTCGATTTGTACTATCCGTGGGATCTGCCGGTCGAGCGCGCGATCGAAATCGCGCAGCAATGTGAAAACGCGGCGTTTGCGGTAGACAAGCGCATCAGCAACTCGGAAGGCGCCACAGTATCGCTGCAGCAATCCCATTTCGCCTACGGCAACTCACTCGGATTCCTGGGCGGCTACGCCAGCTCGCGCCACTGGATCAGCTGCGCGGTGATTGCGGGCAAGGGCGACGCGATGCAGCGCGACGACTGGTACACGTCTGCACGCGACCCCGCCGCGCTCGATGCGGCGGACGCGGTCGGCAAAATCGCGGGCACGCGCGCGCTGGCGCGCCTCGGCGCGAAAAAAGTCGCCACCGCGCAGGTGCCGGTGCTGTTCGAAGCGCCGGTCGCGGCCTCCTTGCTCGGTCATTTCGTATCCGCCGTGAGCGGCGGCAGCCTCTACCGAAAATCGTCGTTTCTGCTCGACAGCCTCGAAAAGAAAGTGTTTTCGCCGCTGGTGAACATTACCGAAGACCCCCTGATACCCAGAGGCGAGGCGAGCAGCCCGTTCGACGAAGAGGGCGTCGCGACGCGCGGGCGCCAAGTAGTCGAGAACGGCGTGGTGCGCGGATACTTTCTCGGCAGCTACTCGGCGCGCAAGCTCGGCATGCAGACCACCGGCAATGCCGGCGGTAGCCACAACCTGATCCTGCGCGATACCGGCGAGAACCTGGCGCAGCTCCTGAAGAAAATGGGGCGCGGCCTGCTCGTCACCGAAATGATGGGCTCGGGTACCAATATGGTGACCGGCGACTATTCGCGCGGCGCCGCTGGTTTCTGGGTCGAAAACGGCGAAATCGCCTATCCGGTGCAGGAGATTACGGTCGCCGGCAATCTCAAGGACATGTTTCTCGGCATCGTCGCGGCGGGCAACGACATCGTCAAGCGCGGCTCGCGGCAATGCGGTTCGGTGCTTATCGACCGCATGACCATTGCCGGGGATTGACGCGATACGGGGCTTACGGTTCACCGTGCTCGCTAGGCCCAGACCATAGCGGTTCGAACCCATACCGGAGGAGAAGAAAATGAAACGACGTGCATTTCTGACCAAAGCAGCCGCGGGACTCGCTGCCGGCGCCATTGCCGCGCCTGCCATCGCGCAGTCTCAGCCCACCGTCAGCTGGCGGCTGGCTTCAAGTTTTCCGAAGAGCCTGGACACCATCTTTGGCGCGGCCGAAGGAATTTCCAAGCGCGTCGCCGCGGCGACCAATGGCAAGTTCACGATCAAGGTTTTTGCCGGCGGTGAAATCGTGCCGCCGTTTTCCGTGGTTGACGCCGTTCAGAATGCGACGGTCGAATGCTGCCACACTGCGCCGTACTATTTCTTCGGCAAAGACCCGACGTTTGCCTTTGCCTGCGCGATTCCGTTCGGCATGAATGCGCGCCAGCAGAACGCGTGGATGTATCACGGTGGCGGCCAGGGGCTGATGCGCGAGTTTTTCAAGGATTACAACATCATCAACTTTCCGGCCGGTAATACCGGGGCGCAAATGGGCGGCTGGTTCCGCAAGGAGATCAAGACCGTCAACGATCTGAAGGGCCTCAAGATGCGGGTCGGCGGCACGGGCGGCCTGCCGTTGGCCAAGCTCGGCGTCGTGCCGCAACAGATTCCCGGCGGCGATATCTACCCGTCACTGGAAAAAGGCACCATCGATGCAGCCGAGTGGGTCGGCCCCTATGATGACGAGAAGCTTGGATTTTACAAGGTCGCCAAGAACTATTACTACCCGGGATGGTGGGAGGGCGGCCCCGAGCTCGACCTGTTCGTCAATATCAAGGCGTGGGAGGCATTGCCCAAGGACTACCAGGCGATTCTCGAAGGCGCGTGCTACGAAGCGAATGTCGATATGGTCGCGAAGTACGACGCGCTGAATCCGGCCGCGCTCAAACGATTGATTGCCGGCGGCGTCAAACTGCGGCCGTTCTCGAACGACATCATGGTCGCCTGCTACAAGGCCACCCAGGAAGTGTACGATGAGATCGCCGGCAAAAACGCGAAATTCAAGAAGATCTACGAGCCATGGAAGAAATTTCGCGAAGAGCAGGTGCAATGGTTCCAGGTCGCTGAAAACAGATTCGACAACTTCATGATCACGGCGGGGCGGCAGTCTCAGCGCGGCAGCAAGAAGTAAGGCCATTCGCGACCCATAAAAAAACCCCGCTGCAGCGGGGTTTTTTTTGGGTTGGACCGTTCGCGCGCGGCGGATTACTGCGCGCTACCCGGCGGCACTTTGGCCGGGGGCTTCGCGGCGGGCGCGCCGCCGGCAGCGCGATCGAATGCATTTTGCGCGTCTTCCTGCTCGGACGGCTGGCCGGTGGCGCTGCCCGGCAGGTGCTGTTCTTCGACGGGCACCTCGATTTGAATTTTATTGGTGTCTATTACGGCCTTCTTGGCAAGACCGCCGGTAACCAGGCCTGGAAATGCAATGATCAGCGTCACCATGATGACCTGAATCAGCACGAAAGGCACGGCGCCCCAGTAAATTTGTCCGGTGGTGACCTTCGGCGTCAATTTGCCGGTCGCCTTGTCGATGTAATCCTTGACCGGCGCGACGCTGCGCAAATAGAACAGCGCAAATCCGAACGGCGGGTGCATGAACGATGTTTGCATGTTGACGCCGAGCAAAACGCCGAACCAGATGAGGTCGATGCCGAGCTTGTCCGCCACCGGACCGATCAGCGGGATGACGATGAAAGCGAGTTCGAAAAAGTCGAGGAAGAACGCAAGAAAGAATATCAGGATGTTCACGACGATCAGGAAGCCGAGCTGCCCGCCAGGCAGGTTGGTAAGCAGGTGCTCGACCCACAAGTGCCCGTCCACTCCATAGAACGTCAGGCTGAACACGCGCGCACCGATAAGAATGAAGACCACGAAGGTGGTCAGTTTGGCGGTCGCATCCATCGCCTGCTGCATGAGGGCGAGCGACAGCCGGCGCCGGCCCAGCGCCATGGCAAGTGCGCCGGATGCGCCCATAGCGCCGCCTTCGGTCGGTGTCGCCACACCGAGAAAAATCGTTCCGAGCACGAGAAAGATCAGCGCGAGCGGTGGAATCAGCACGAATGTCACGCGTTCGGCGATGCGCGACAGCAAGCTCAGCCTGAACAGACGGTTAATGACTGCGGCCGCAAATGCCACACCGACGCCCACCGAAGTGGCGACAACCAGCAGTTCATCCGTCGGCGCATCGGCAGCGTAGTAATATTTGGCGAACGCTATCGCGCTGATGACGGCGACGATGAAAAGAACGATCAGGGAGGTTGTACCGCTGCTGCCATTCGCTTCGCGGAACGTACGCGCCTCAAGCGGCAGCGCCGGCGCCCATGATGGCTTCAGCACGGTTACGCCAATTGCGTACAGTGCATACAATCCGGCCAGAGTAAGTCCGGGGATAAAGGCGCCCGCATACATGTCGCCTACCGACTTTCCGAGTTGATCGGCCATGATGATCAGCACGAGCGATGGCGGAATGATCTGTGCAAGCGTCCCCGACGCCGCGATGACGCCGGTCGCGAAGCGGCGGTCATATCCGTAACGCAGCATGATCGGCAGCGAGATCAATCCCATCGAGATGACGGACGCCGCTACGACGCCGGTGGTGGCGGCGAGCAATGCCCCGACAAAAATCACGGCGAAGGCGAGGCCGCCGCGCATTGGCCCGAACAACTGGCCGATGGTATCGAGGAGATCCTCCGCCATGCCGCTCCTCTCGAGAATTAGCCCCATAAAGGTGAAGAAGGGCACTGCCAGCAGGGTGTCGTTGGACATGACGCCCCAGATGCGTTCCGGCAACGCCTGGAACAGCGACGGATGCAATAGTCCGAGATTGACGCCGAGCAGGCCGAAGAATATGCCGATGGCCGCCAGCGAAAACGCGACCGGATAACCGAGCAGCAGCACCACGATCAGCGCGCAGAACATCAGCGGCGCCATGTTGCCGGCAATCAGCGCAGTCATGCCATGTCTCCGCGCTGCCGGCGGATCTCTTCGGCCAATTGTTCCCCGGCGCTGGGAGTCTCGTGAGCTTCGGACGGGTCGGGGATCAGTCCACGCAAAAAGGCGACGCGCTTGATCAACTCCGACACGCCTTGCAGGACCAGCAGCAGGAACCCGGCCGGCAACATCAGGCGCGCCGGCCAGACGATCAGTCCGCCGGCATTTGTCGAGACTTCATGGCGCTGATAAGCGTCCACAAAGACCGGCCATGCCAGCCACATGACGGTAACGGCCATCGGCAGCAGAAAGAAAAGTGTCCCGAAAATATCGATCCAGGCTTGCGCGCGCTTCGACAGGTGCCCGGTAACGACATCGATCCGGATATGTTGATTGTGCAACAGCGTGTAGCCGGCGCAGAACAGAAATACGGCGGAAAACAGATACCACTGGATTTCGAGCCACGCATTGGAACTCATGTTGAAGGCATAGCGAATTGTCGCGTTGCCCGCGCTTACCAGCACGGCGGCGAGTATGAGCCAGTATGTGTTGCGTCCGATGAGATTGTTAAGCCCATCGATCAGGCGCGAGAGCGCCAGCAATATTTTCAATTTTTTTCCTCCGCAATAGCGCGCACCCCGCTAGCGGCACCAATCATACGCAAGATGGTATCCAACGCGCAAAAATGCGCGGCCATGAATCATTGCGCCGCGGTGGCTGACAGGCGGCAAAAAATATCATGCGTTAGGGGGCGCGATTGCAAGCGTTCCCCGGTGTTGTACAGCGAGGCGGTCTGGTTCGATTAAACATGGTAAAATCAACAATTTACAGCGGCATTTACGGTGACAACCAGCATGCATGCAAGCGCGGAAACAATTGCGAGCTTCGATCCTGAACTGGCGTGGGCGCTCGAACGCGAGACGCAGCGGCAGGAGGACCACATCGAGCTCATCGCGTCCGAGAATTACGCGAGCCCGCGCGTGCTGGAGGCGCAGGGGTCGGTGCTGACCAACAAATACGCCGAGGGCTATCCCGGCAAGCGTTATTACGGCGGCTGCCAATACGTCGACGTGGCGGAACAGCTTGCGATCAATCGCGCGTGCGAGCTGTTCGGCGCCGAGTATGCCAACGTGCAGCCGCATTCGGGGTCGCAGGCCAATTTTGCGGTGTTTTCCGCGGTGCTGCATCCAGGGGACACGGTGCTCGGCATGTCGCTCGCTCATGGCGGCCATCTCAGCCACGGCGCTTCGGTCAATGTCAGCGGCAAGATTTATCACGCGCTGACTTATGGGCTCGATCCGAAGACCGAAGCCATCGATTACCACCAGGTCGAAGAACTCGCGCGCATGCATCAGCCGAAACTGATAGTCGCCGGCGCGTCCGCTTACTCGCTGGCCATCGACTGGAAACGCTTCCGCGAAATTGCCGACGAGGTTGGCGCGCTGCTGATGGCGGACGTCGCGCATTACGCGGGACTGATTGCGGCGGGCGTCTATCCGAGCCCGGTCGGGATCGCTGATTTCGTGACGACCACGACGCACAAAACCATGCGCGGTCCGCGCGGCGGCCTGATTCTCGCCGGCGTCGAACACGCGAAACTGCTCAACTCCTCGATCTTCCCCGGCAGCCAGGGCGGCCCGCTCATGCATGTCATCGCCGCCAAAGCCGTGGCGTTCAAGGAAGCGTTGAGCCCCGGTTTTCGGGAATATCAAAAGCAGGTGATAGCGAACGCGCAGGCGATGGCGTCCGGCTTGCAGCAGCGCGGCTGCCGCATTGTGTCCGGGCGTACCGATTGCCATTTGTTCCTGGTCGATCTCACTGCGAAGAACGTGACCGGCAAGGACGCCGAGGACGCACTCGGCCGCGCGCACATTACGATCAACAAGAATTCGATTCCGAACGATCCACAGAAGCCGACAATCACGAGCGGTATCCGATTGGGTTCGCCGGCTATCACGACGCGTGGATTCGGCATCGCCGAAACGCAGCAACTTGCCAACCTGATTGCCGACGTGCTCGAAGCGCCGCAGGACGACAAGGTCATAGAGCGCGTGGCGTCAGCGGCCAAAGCGCTGTGTGCGAAATTTCCGGTATATGGAAAGTGAGGAGGGAGGGATGATGGGCGAGGGGGAAAATTCTGGCGCGCGTCAGCGCTCGCGCCTCACGCCTCACGCCTCATTCCTCACGGCGTAAGTTATGCATTGCCCCTTCTGCAAGGCAGAAGACACGCAAGTCATCGATTCGCGTGTCAATG
>JBDSSV010000524.1:0-4516 GCA_039928535.1 Burkholderiales bacterium | reverse complement strand
GCAAGGCCGCTGGCGAGATCAACATTGTCATCGACGATGAGCAACCGTTGCGGCGCCTGCGTGCGCAGCTTGTCGTCCGCAAGTTTGAGGCCCATGTGCTTTTGCGTTTCTGGTCCACTGTTCAGATTCATCAATCTGACATTAATCCAATCAAGGGCTTCTGGCTGTCAGCCAAACGCTTAATATGAAGCTATCCATTGGGCATGCGCATAAAAAGCGCTTGACTGACGGGATGGAACGTTAATGTCCTACAGCATAATCAGCACTACGGGCAGCGCTTTCACGCGTGAACGTTGTATCGTGCGCACAACGTCCTTGCCCATGTCGGGTAGCGCATAAGTAGAAAATGAAAACTTGGAAAAATCCACACCCGATCTGGCGGAACTCGGGCAGGCTATAGAGGCGCGGAAAGCGGCGCTAAAAAGTGGAATGGGTATGCCATGGTGATGATCGAAAAAGACTTGTACGTCACGGTTCGCGAGCAGAATCATGATCGCGCGCCGCAACCGCGACCGTTGCAGAACGGGTTCTCCCTGCTCGTCGCCTACCGCGTTCTGGGATTACACAGCGCATCGGAAACGAGTGAGGCATACTTGATCCTCGCCAACGACCGCGACGAGATGTGGTTTATCTCGAACCGGCATCTGCGGGTGCATGGCATTTTCCCGCAAGAAACGTTGCTGCGTTTTCCGGTTGCGCGTCACCTCGCCGCCGCGGGGTCGATGCAGGACTTGCATGTTGAATATCCGGGCAACACGGAGCCGGGCGCAGTCAATTAGATGAAGTTCAGCGCCTATCAGCCGACGCTATCGCTTAAGCCCACGCAATTTTCGATCGGAATGCTCGAAGTTGAATTCAAGGTACTCGAATTCAAGAAGCTGCGCGCGAAAAAACTCGCCAGGCTCATCCGGAAAACGCCGGTTCCCGTCGTGGTATCGCTCTGGCAGGAACTCTGCATCGTCGACCATCACCATTTTTTGTTCGCATGCTGGCATGCCGATATACGCTCCGTTAAGATCGACATCATCAAAGACTATTCCAAATCCAGCTTGAGCTATCACCGGTTTTGGCGACGGATGGTCAGGCAGCAATACGCATATCCTTACGACCAGTTCGGCAACGGTCCGCGTTCGCCGCTTTATCTGCCGCTCGACATCCGGGGTTGTGCGGACGACCCTTATCGCAGTCTGGCGTGGATGGTGCGGAAGGAAGGCGGTTACGAGAACTCGGAACAGTCATTCGCCGAGTTTGCGTGGGCTGATTTCTTTCGCGGCAAACGGCTACTGGATACGCAAGGGCGCCGCGGCTTTCACGCGGCGGTGGGCAGGGGCTTGCGCCTGGCAAAGTCACGGTCGGCAAGCGGCCTTCCCGGCTTTTGCAGATCGACGAAGAGTGTGAAACTTGCAGAGAAAGAAATCCTGACCAAAAGCCGCTACGTCCCGAAGGAACAGAAAAAAGGCCCGCTGGCGACGCGTGTCAAAGCCGCGAATTAATTATCAATGAATCTGCGCCGGACCCCGCCATGACCCGCCGTTGGTACGCCACCGAACAGACGGATTTGGCTGCAACCGGACAATCGGCACTGGTAGTGGGCAGTTTAGCCCGCTACCGAATGCTGCATCTCCTGACTAAATGGAGGTGACATTTTTCCCCGCATCACAATCTCCAGGAGACATTCATGAAAGCATCGAAATTGCTCGTTTCAACATTGGGGGCCGCAATGGTCGTCGGCGCCATTGGTTTCAGCTATGCTCAAACCACCAATCCCGGCACGCCGAATACGACTTCGAAACCGACGAATGCCAACGAAACTCCGGGCCCCATGTCCGGCCCGAAGGATTCCAGCGGCATGAAGAAATCGGACATGGGCATGAGGAAATCCGATACGGGGATGAACAAATCCGACACCGGAATGAATAAAACCGACACCGGAATGAATAAATCCGATAGCGGAATGAATAGAACCGACACCGGAATGTCGACCAGCAGAAGCTCGGACATGCCCGCGAGCAACATGCGGAAAGAGCGCAGGGCGCGTGCCGGCCGCGGTTAAGCAACTGTAATCAAGGCAACACAAGCGCCGCGGGCCGACAAACGGGTCCGCGGCGTTGTGCCGTTTCAGGTTTGATATGAAATACCTTCATCAAGTGCCACGCTCCGGTAAATTCCAGATTGCGGCGGGAGTGTGCGCCGGTTTAGTCGCGGGCGCCGCGCTCTTTGCTGTCTTGAGAATGGCCGGCGTAACGCCCGTTGAGCCGCACGTGTCCGCAGTGCATGCGCCGGCAGCCGCGGCCCCGCAAAAAGCCGCACGGTTTGCTGATTTGAACGGAAATGGCGCGTCGCCGGACGTCATCTACGTGGCCGATTGGATTGCCGATTCGCACGACGCCGCGGGTGCGGATTTTGTGATCATCGACAAAAAAGACGCGCGGGTCTACGTCTTCGACGGCGACGCACGGCTGCGCGACTCGTCGCCCGTGCTGCTCGGTGCTGCGCGCGGAGACGACAGTGTTCCCGACATAGGTTCGCGCCCGCTTTCCCAGGTGTTGCCGGCCGAGCGCACGACTGCTGCGGGCCGCTTCGTCGGCGAGCGCGGTCACGACACGCGCGGTGATGACGTAGTGTGGGTGGACTATGATGCAGCGCTTTCCATGCACCGTGTCATCACCACGAATCTTAAGGAGCGGCGTCTTGAGCGTCTCGCCTCGGCGACGACTGCCGACAATCGCATCTCGTACGGTTGCATCAACGTCCCGGTCGCTTTCTATGAAACCTACCTTCAACCGACGTTTGCACGTCAGCAGGCGATCATCTACGTAATTCCTGAAGTGAAGTCGATTCAACAAGTATTCGGCGCTTATGACGTCGCACGGGTGCACGGTGTAACCCGCAATCAGCCGAAAGCAATGTCCGGCCCTGAGTCGATGCTGCTGCTCCTGCTCGCCATGCGCAGTGGATGATGCTGGACAGGCTGCCGTAGCGCCGAGAAGACCGCTGCTTTTAACGAATCGTGGATGGCATTGGGGCGGCAGATGTTCTCTGCCAGTCAACAGTTCTCGCTGACGCCCTTGCGCTCGATGTTAAGGCGTTACGCGGATTACACTGGCTTACATGCGTGCGATGCGACGCGCCGCATGTGTGGGATGTCGTACAGACATGCGGTCGCCAACGGCGATAATGAGAAATGCCTCACACGCTTTGGATGTCCGGTTGTTTCCCGCTCACGATCAAGATCGTTCGCGCGCCGGTGGTGATTGTCATGACACTGCTGCTTGCAGCATGCGTCGCGCCGATGGTCGTCGCCGGCATTGCCGTGCCGACCTACGTTTCCACGCCCGCGTTCGAAACGGCGAGCCAATACAGCGATTCATCCGGACGCGCGGCGCTGAAGACGACGGCGGAGGCGGGCGACCGCGTTGCCCAATACAATCTCGGCGAATCTTATTGCTGCAATGGCGGCGGCCCGCTGGATCGGGTGTCGGTTTACGACAACAAAGAAGCGACGGCCTGGTACTGCAAATCCGCCAATCAGGATTACGGCCCGGCGCAAATGCGCCTGGCGAAACTCTATTCGGGCCATCCTATCCACGGCATCAGCATGGTGCAGCGGGCAAGCGCGCTGGTGGGCACGACCGAGGCTGACATGGCGGTGGCATTGCTATGGGCGAACGTTGCCGCCGCGCAACGCGTTGATGGGAGCGTCGAGCTGCGTGACGGCATCAGGGCGCATGCGACTGCGGAACAGCGCGTGCGGGCCGACGCGTTGCTTGCCGATTGGCATGCGGCACCTTGCCTGTGGGCTGACGTGTTTCCTTCGAAAAAATAAACCGGTCGCCAGGTGAACATGATCCCGTCGTTTGACGGGTGAGCATGCAAACTCTGCAATAATGCAATTCACAATCGGCGGAGCATGCGTGATGGGAAACAAGATACGCCTGGGTTTTATCGGCGCCAACCTGCGTTCGACGTGGGCTTCGCTGTCGCACTTTCCGGCGCTTAAGGCCAGTCCGGATGTCGAAGTGACCGCGGTGTGCACTACCAGGGCTGAGACTGCGGAAGAAGCGCGCAAGGCATTTGGCGCGAAGCTCGCCTTCACCGATTATCGCGCGATGGTGACCTCGCCCGAGATCGACGCGGTCGCCGTGGTGGTGCGCGTCCCGCTGCACTATGAACCGACCAAGGCCGCCATCGCAGCCGGCAAGCCTGTCTACACCGAGTGGCCGCTCGGCCGCAACACCGCCGAGGCAGAAGAGTTGGCGGCGCTGGCGCGCGCGAAGGGCGTGCAGACCGCGGTCGGTCTGCAATCGCGCGTGAGTCCCGCGTTGCTGTTCATGAAAGAGATGATCGAAGCCGGCTATGTCGGCGAAGTGCTGTCCTGCCATGCCGACTGCATGCGCGACGGCGCGCTGGAGCGGCCGGCGAGCCGCACCTGGCAACGCGATGTCACCCAGGGTGCGAATCCATTGACCATCGCCAACGGGCATGTCATCGACGCGCTGCGCTTCGTCGTCGGCAA
>JBDSSV010000523.1:0-3511 GCA_039928535.1 Burkholderiales bacterium | reverse complement strand
CATAAGATCCAATGGCGGTGTCTCGGCCGGATGCAACTATCCGGCTGCGATGCAGGTGGGGAACGGCCTTGTCGACACGGCGACCGAGAGTGACTGCGCGCTTGAGGACCTGGTAAAGGCCGGGATGTTGACCAAAATAGACTATGACGGCGCGGCCAACAGATACGTACTCGCGTCGCCGGTTGCGGTCGGCGTACAGGTTTCCTTGTGGTTCAATGCAGCCGCTAACGAGAATGTCGTAAGAATTTCCAATCTCCCATGCGACGTAGCGTTGGAGGTCGACCGGAAATTCGACAGCACGACGGCGGCCAATACGCCTTTCAGTCAGGGATTCGTGATCGCGCAGGACGTGGCGAATGCGCAAATTCCAAGTTGTATACCTGCAAATAGTCCGGGTGGGCCGGTCAACGACCCGGTCCCCGTAGTTCTTATCAAATACTGATGCTGTCGCGGTCGATTGCTGCGACATGCTTTCCCTGCTGCCCGTGGGTAAGCTCCATGGGTTACACTGCGACTATGACGTTTACCGATGCCCTGCCGATCCGCTTTTTTCGCGCCCGATGGCGGTAGCCTGCTACGCACTCTGGTAGTGAGGCGGCTTCACCTGCGAAGTAGATAGGCCCGTAGCATTGGTCGTAGGGGTGTAAGGGAACGTATCAAGGCGATAGCCGCCCACATTGAATATATGCACGTCAATGAAATAGGCTGCTTATGCTTTTGATGATCGACAACTACGACTCCTTTACGTACAACCTCGTGCAGTACTTCGGCGAGCTCGAGCAGGACGTCGCCGTTTACCGCAACGACGCAATCACGCTGGCCGAAGTTGCCGCGTTGAAGCCGCGCCACATCGTGATCTCGCCCGGACCGTGCACGCCCAACGAGGCGGGCATCTCGGTGCCGCTCATCAAGGAATTCTCCGGCAAGGTGCCGATACTCGGCGTGTGCCTCGGCCACCAGTCGATCGGCCAGGCATTCGGCGGCAAGATCGTGCACGCGAAGCAGGTGATGCATGGCAAGACGTCCGCGATCAGGCACAACTCGGACAGCGTGTTCCGCAAGCTGCCGAATCCGTTGCAGGCGACGCGCTATCATTCGCTCGTGATCGAGCGCGCGAGCCTGCCCGACTGCCTGGAAGTCACGGCATGGACCGACGACGGCGAGATCATGGGTGTCTGGCACAAGACGCTGGCGGTCGAGGGTGTGCAGTTTCATCCGGAGGCGATCCTCACCGAAAGCGGGCATGCGCTGCTCGCGAACTTTCTGCAGGGAGAAAAACGATGACACCGCAAGACGCGCTCATGCGCATTATCGAGCATCGCGAAATTTTCCATGAAGAGATGCTGGTGCTGATGCGGCAGATCATGAGCGGCGAGGTGTCGGCCGTGCTGATGGCAGCCATCATCACGGGCCTGCGCGTGAAGAAGGAGACCGTCGGGGAAATTGCTGCTGCGGCGACGGTGATGCGCGAGTTCGCGACCAAGGTGCCGGTCGGCGGCGACGACAAGCTGGTCGATACCTGCGGCACGGGCGGCGACGCCGCGCACAGTTTCAATATCTCGACTGCGGCGGCGTTCGTTGCGGCTGCCGCGGGCGCAAAAGTCGCGAAGCACGGCGGCCGCTCGGTCTCGAGCAAGTCGGGCAGCGCCGACGTGCTGGAAGCGCTCGGCGCCAACATCAATCTCAAACCCGAAGAAGTCGCGCGCTCGATTGACGAAGTCGGCGTTGGTTTCATGTTCGCGCCAAACCATCACAGCGCGATGAAACATGCGGCGCCCGTGCGCAAAGAGCTGGGCGTGCGTACAATATTCAACATATTGGGCCCGCTGACCAATCCGGCGGGCGCGAAGAACCAGGTGATGGGCGTTTTCCATGCCGACCTCGTCGGCATCCAGGCGCACGTGCTGCAGCGGCTGGGCAGCCGCCATGTGATGATCGTGCACGGGCTCGAAAGCCTGGACGAGATTTCGGTCGCCGGCCCCACCATGATTGGCGAACTGAAAGACGGCGCGGTGCGCGAGTACCAGATCAAGCCCGCTGACTTCGGCGTTGCCACGCACGATGCGGCCGCCATCCGCGTCGATGGGGCCGAACAATCGAAAGCGTTGCTGCTCGATGCGCTCGACAACAAGGACGGCGCGGCGCGCGACATCGTTGCTCTTAACGCGGGCGCCAGCATTTACGTCGCCGGCCTTGCCGATTCGCACGCCGGCGGAGTGCGCATCGCGCAGGCGCTGCTGGCAAGCGGTGCTGCGCGCAAGAAACTCGACCAGTTCGTAAAGTTCACGCGCACACCGCGCTGATACGCAGCGCTCGAATGACTACCACTGCGTCTGCAACCCTGCGCGCGCCCGGCGCGGGTGACGCGGCCGTCAGCGTGCTGGCGCCGCTGCTCAAGGCCAACGGTTTCGACCTCGCGTTCAACATGCTCAATATCGGGGCATTGCCGATCAAGGGCGCCGAAGAGCCGTTCTGGCAGTTGCTCGACATTTTTCCCGCGTCGAGTGTGGCGGGCGTCGAACTCGATCCGCGGTTATGCGCTGAAATGAACAGTCATGCGCGCGAGCGCGTACGCTATTACCCGGCCGCCATCGGCCGCACCGAGGAAAACCGTGCTCTATATCGCACCGTGCATCCGATGTGCACGTCGTTGTACCGCCCAGATGAGCGCTATTCCGACCTGTATCACGATCTTGAAAGCGCGCGGCTGAAAAGCGTGGGCGAGATCACTACGGTCAGTCTCGACAAGTTCGTCGCCGATCATGCGCTCGGCGAAATCGACTTTCTGAAGATCGACGTGCAAGGCGCGGAGTTCGATGTATTTACGGGGGGCAAACACGCGCTGGCCGGCATGTTGTTGATCGTGAGCGAAGTTGAATTCGTGCCTATCTATGAGCAGCAGCCGTTATTCGGTGACGTCGCCGCGTGTCTGCGCGCGCACGGCATGATGTTTCACAAATTTCTGGGGATGGCCGGGCGGGTGATGAAGCCGTTGACGGTGCAAGGCAGCGCCCACTATCCCGCGCAGTTCATGTGGTCGGACGCCGTGTTCGTGCGCGATTTGCTCGCTTTTGCGGACTTGTCCATGGAACAATTGTTGAAGCTTGCGGTACTGCTCGATATCTACGAGAGCAAAGATGCCGCACTACACGTGTTGCGGCGCTACGACGCCGGCGAAGGCGACAACCTGGGCGATATTTATCTGAGTCATCTTGCTCAGGGCGGCGCATGGAATGTCCTGCCGTCCGCTGACAAGGGCGGGTAAGACTATGTCGGATATCCTGCAACGCATAATCGCCGTCAAGGAGCGCGAGGTCGCCGCCGCCATGGCCGCACAGCCATTGCCGGCGCTGCGCGCAGTGGCGGCGGCGACTAGCGCACCGCGCGACTTTATCGGCGCCCTGCGCGCGAAAATCGCCGGCGGCGAGGCGGCCGTCATCGCCGAAATCAAGAAGGCAAGCCCGAGCCGCGGCGTGCTGCGCGAGAATTTCGATCCGGCCTCGATTGCCGC
>JBDSSV010000522.1:0-7088 GCA_039928535.1 Burkholderiales bacterium | reverse complement strand
GCACGTTGGCCGCCAACACCATAGAGATACTGCCGGGGCACGACTGGTCGCTGATCACGGTGATCTGTATCCTGCTGTTCATCGGCGCCGGCTCCGTCATCATCGCGATGCACCACGAGCAGGACATGCGCAAGATGGGGGGGCTGCGCAAATACCTGCCGATCACTTATCTGACGGTGCTGATCGGTGCGCTCGCCAATGCCGGGTTCCCGCCATTTGCCGGCTTTTTCTCCAAGGACTCCATCGTTGAAGCTGTGCACGAAGCGTACGCCGCGGGCGTGCCGGGGGCCGGGTTTGCCTATCTTGCGGCGCTCGGGGCGGTATTCGTTGGCGGCTTCTATTCGTTCAGGCTTGTGTTCTTCGCGTTCCACGGCAGGGAGCGCTTTGACACCCACGCGCATGATGCCCATGAAGACGACGCGCACGGGCACGATGACCACGGTCATGGTGTTCCGCACGAATCGCCGTGGGTCGTCACGCTGCCGCTGATCCTGCTGGCGATCCCGTCAGTGTGCGCGGGCTGGGTGATCGGCGACTTCGTCTATGGCAACTATTTCGGCAACTCGATCTTCATTGCCGAAAATCACGAAGGCCTGAAAAAAATGACGGAGGAGTTCCACGGTGTGCTGCCCATGATCCTGCATGGATTGACCGCGCTGCCGTTCTGGCTGGCGCTGGCCGGCGCGGGCATTGCATGGTTCATCGATATCGCGCGGCCGGATCTCCCGCCGGTCTTGCGCGCGAAGTGGGGCGTGCTGGTGACCGTTCTCGAGGAAAAGTACGGATTGGACCGCTTCAATGACTGGTTCTTCGCCGGCGGCGCGCGCCTGCTCGGCAACGGCTTGTGGAAGTTCGGCGACGTGCTGCTGATCGACGGGCTCTTCGTCAACGGGTCCGCGCGCCTCGTCGGCTGGAGTTCGACCATCATCAGGCAGGTCCAGTCCGGATACATCTATCACTACGCGTTTGCAATGATCATCGGCATCCTGCTGCTGATGTCCGTGTGGCTGCTCGGTTCGGCATTTGCACAGTAATGAATATCACACGGCGATAACAGAAACATGGAAGCGCACATATTAAGCCTGGTCATCTGGGTGCCGGTCCTCGCGGGCATCGCGGTACTCGCGCTTGGCGACGCGCGGCCGCAGGCGGCGCGCATGCTCGCGTTGCTGGGCTCGGTTGCGGGCCTCGTGGTGGCATTGCCGCTATGGACGCGGTTCGACCGCGCAAGCGGAGATTTTCAGTTCGCCGAGCTCGCGCCGTGGATTTCGACTTTCAACGTCAACTATTCACTGGGCATCGACGGCATGTCGCTGCTCCTGATCCTGCTGAATTGCGTGACGACCGTGCTGGTCGTGATCGCGGGCTGGGAGGTCATCAAGACGCGCGTCTCGCAATACATGGCGGCATTCCTGATCCTGTCGGGGCTGATGAACGGCGTATTCTGCGCGCTCGACGCGCTGCTCTTCTATGTGTTCTTCGAGGCGACACTGATCCCGATGTTCATCATCATCGGGGTGTGGGGTGGGCCGAATCGCGTCTACGCGGCGGTCAAGTTTTTCCTCTACACGCTGATGGGCTCGCTGCTGTCGCTGGTCGCGTTGATATACCTGTTCAATGCCGCGGGCGGCAGCTTCTCGTTGCTGGATTTCTACGAAGTGCAGCTGCCGCTCGGCGTGCAGGAGCTGATCTTCATTGCGTTCATGGTCGCGTTTGCCGTCAAGGTGCCGATGTGGCCGGTGCATACGTGGTTGCCGGACGCGCACGTCGAAGCGCCTACTGGCGGCTCCGTGGTGCTTGCGGCAATCATGCTGAAGCTCGGCGGCTACGGTTTCCTGCGTCTGTCGCTGCCGATAGTCCCCGATGCCAGCCATGCATTGTCCGGTTTCGTCATCGCGCTGTCGCTGATCGCAGTGGTTTACATCGGGTTGGTGGCGCTGGTGCAGGTCGACATGAAAAAGCTGATTGCCTATTCTTCGATTTCGCACATGGGGTTCGTGACGCTGGGGATCTTTATTTTCAGCGCGCAAGGCATCGAAGGCGCCATCCTGCAGATGGTTTCACACGGTTTCATATCGGGCGCGATGTTTTTGTGCGTGGGCGTCATGTACGACCGCATGCACTCGCGGCTGATCGCCGATTACGGCGGGGTCGCCAACAAAATGCCGGTGTTCGCGGCGTTCTTCATGCTGTTTGCGATGGCGAACGCGGGGCTGCCCGGCACCAGCGGGTTCGTCGGCGAATGGCTGGTCATACTGGCGACGATGAAAGTCAGCTTCTGGTATACGTTCTTCGCGGCCAGCACGCTGATCTTCGGCGCGGCGTATACGCTGTGGATGTACAAGCGCGTAATTTTCGGCGCCGTCGCCAATCCGCATGTTGAGGAACTCACCGACCTGAGCCGGCGCGAAATGCTGGTGCTCGGCGTGCTCGCTGTTGCGGTGCTGGCGATGGGATTGTGGCCGGCGCCGCTCGGCGAAGTGTTGCATGAATCGGTAAGTGAAATGCTGCGGCTCGCGGAGCCCGGCCGCAAACTCTTGATCGGACTGTAGTCATGGAATTCATCACGCCGTTCGCGCCCGCCTATGCCGAAGTCTTCCTGCTCGTCATGGTGTGCGCGATCCTGCTGCTTGATCTGTTCGTGCCGGACGAGAAGCGTTGGATCACCTACGCGCTGACGATGGCGACGCTGCTGGGCTGTTTCCTGATTACCGGCTTCACCGACTGGAGCAAGGACATCTATTCGTTCAGCGGCATGTTCGTCGCTGACCCGATGGCGAACATGCTTAAGCTCGGCATCTACATGACGGTAGCGGTGGTGCTTGTTTACTCGCAGGCGTACATCCGCGCGCGCGGCATGTTCCGCGGGGAGTTCTTCGTGCTCGCGTTGTTCGCGATGCTGGGCATGATGGTCATGGTGTCGGCGAACCATCTGCTGACGTTGTATCTCGGGCTGGAGCTGCTGAGCCTGGCGCTCTACGCGATGATCGCGCTGCAGCGCGATTCAGCCATCGCGACCGAGGCCGCGATGAAATATTTCGTACTGGGAGCGCTCGCGTCGGGCATGCTTCTGTACGGGATGTCGATGTTGTACGGCGCTACCGGCACGCTCGAACTGACGCGCATGGCAGCGGTGATCGCGGCCGACTCGGCGGACAGCACTATTTTGTTGTTCGCGCTCGTGTTTATCGTCGCTGGTCTCGGTTTCAAACTGAGCGCCGTGCCTTTCCACATGTGGGTCCCGGACGTTTATGAAGGCGCGCCGACGGCGGTGACGCTGTTCATCGGCTCGGCGCCCAAGCTGGCGGCTTTCGCGTTCGTCATGCGTCTGCTGGTAACCGGGCTGGGCGGCAGCGGCGCCGAATATCTGGTCGCCCAATGGCAATGGATGCTCGTCATCATGGCGGTGCTCTCGCTCGCCATCGGCAATATCACGGCGATCGCGCAGACCAACCTGAAGCGCATGCTCGCGTACTCGACCATTTCGCACATGGGTTTTCTGCTGCTCGGCGTGCTCGCCGGCGGCAACGAAGGTTATGCGTCGGCGATGTTTTACGTGGTGGTTTACGTGCTGATGACGCTCGGCACTTTCGGCATGATCCTGCTCATGTCGCGCGATGGTTTCGAAGCGGATCAGCTTGAGGATTTTCGCGGCCTTAATGCGCGCAGCCCGTGGTATGCGTTCATCATGCTGCTGCTGATGTTTTCGATGGCCGGACTGCCGCCCGCGGTCGGCTTCTATGCGAAGCTGTCGGTACTGTGGGCCGTGGTCGATGCGGGGCTGGTATGGCTGGCCGTGCTCGCTGTGCTGTTTTCGCTGATCGGCGCCTTCTATTATCTGCGCATCGTGAAGCTCATGTATTTCGACGAGCCGACCGACCACTCGCCGCTGGCGCCGTCGGCCGGCATGCGCTGGTTGCTGAGCCTGAACGGCATCGCGACGCTGCTGCTTGGCATACTGCCGGGCGGCCTGATGGCGCTCTGCGAGTATTCGATCGCGCTGTCGCTGCAGTAATTGCGCCGAACATGGCGGACGAAACACCCCCCGATTACACCGAGCATCAGCTGACCAGCAAGCTGGTCTACGACGGCAAACTGCTCAAGGTTTACGAAGACAGCGTGCGCCTGCCGGACGGCAAGATCGCGCGCCGCGAGTTGATACGGCATCCGGGCGCGGTCATCATCATCGCGCTGCTCGACGCGCATACCGTGATCATGGAACGGCAGTTCCGTTATCCGCTGGGCCGGCATTTTTACGAGTTGCCGGCCGGCAAGATCGAGTCCGGCGAGGCACCGCTAGCCACCGCTCAGCGCGAACTGGTCGAAGAGTGCGGCTATACGGCCGCGTCGTGGCGGCATCTCACGACGCTGCATCCCTGCATCGGCTATGCCGACGAGCGTTTCGAACTCTATCTTGCGCGCGACCTGACGCACGTCGGACGCGAGCTCGATGAAGGCGAGTTTCTCGACGTCATCCCGATGACGCTGGCGGACGTGCGGCGGGATATCCTCGAAGGGCGGATTACCGACGTTAAGGTCGTCACCGGCCTTGCCATGCTCGATTATCTGAGCGCCTGAACCCTCTTTCGACGCCTCCCCGGCACCATCTTGGTGCGCAAACCTGGGTTAGCGCCAAGTCTCCCCCGAAAAGTGTGACAAATGGCGCATTTTTTTGCCTGTGCGCCGGGTGTGGGCTAGACTGAATCAGCAAGTCTGGTCGCGCGATCCCCCGCAGAGCCTCGGGATCGCGTGTCCTGCTTCTGACATTTCGTATAATTTACAAGGGGAATAACATGCAGACCGCGACAGTGCAACACCTGGGCGTGCAACACAGCTTGAACCTTACCGAATTTGAAACGGAATACGATCCGGAATACTCGATTCTTTGGGGATTTTACAATCCGCGGAGTGGCAGTCAGGCGACACTCAAATTGCTTGAGGATCTCCGCAAGCACGACCGCATGTTCGAGCGCAACGGCGGGCGCGTGTTTCACGACGGCGAGCATCGTCCGGTCAACTATTTTGTCTGGGGGTCGCGCCTGAACGGCGTTTATAATCTTGGAGGCGATCTGGGGTTTTTCATGGATTGCGTGGCGCGGCGGGATCGCGACGCACTCATGAACTATGCCAAGCTGAGTATCGACAGTATTTATTCGCGCATCCGGAATTATTTTGTGCCGGACCTGATTACGATCTCGCTGGTGCAGGGTGATGCCATGGGCGGGGGATTCGAGGCTGCGCTGGCGAGCGACGTTATTATCGCTGAAGAGCACGCGAAAATGGGCCTGCCCGAGATTCTGTTCAACATGTTCCCGGGCATGGGGGCATACAGCCTGCTCACGCGCCGAGTAGGCTCGCGGATCGCCGAGAAGATGATCTTGTCGGGGAATCTATATTCGGCTGAGAAGCTGCTTGAAATGGGAATCGTCGATATCGTAGTGCCGCAAGGGCAGGGCGAAATGGCCGTCTACGACTATGTGAACAAGGTGCACAAGCGCAGGAACGGCGTGATGGCGACTTACCAGGCGCGGCAGGCAGTGTTCCCGATCACCCACGAGGAACTGATGAAAATTACGACTATCTGGGTTGACACCGCATTCAGACTCGACGAGAAGGACCTGCGCGTAATGACGCGCATCGTGGAGGCGCAAAATCGCTTGAAGAAAAACGTCGGTCCTGCAGACCGGGGCGCCGCCGAAATGCAGGTTGCGATGGCGAGATAAACGAAAGCTAGGAATGCGCGACGTTGCGGTTCTTCACATATTCCGTAAGTGCTGCTTGCGTGTCGGTGATGATCGCACGGGTTTCCACCGTCAGCGAAGAAGCGGTTGCATCGAGTCCGCGATTGTTCAGCTCGCCGATCCTGGTGCAATGAGTGAACAGCCGCTCCGCGCCGAGGTTCAACGCCGAGCCTTTGAGCGCGTGAACGTGTCCCCTGAAGTCTTCGTGCCGGCGGTGGGCGAGCGATTCCTCGATTTTCATGAGCAGTAGAAAACTGTCTTCGCCGAAAAGTTTAACCAGGTGCTGCACGAATTGCGCATCCTGGCTCATGCGTTCCAGATCGCGCAGCGTGTCCGTATTCAGCAGACGCGCCTGCGCCGGCTGCGAAGGCGCGAATATCGACACCACTTTCGACGTCTCCCCGGATCGCTTTTCGACAAGCTGCTCGATCGCCGCGTATAACCGAATTACTTCAACCGGCTTAGGCAGGAATACGCTTACCCCGGCATCTGTTGCCTCCTCGATGGTTTCCGCCGTCGCGTCCGCCGAGAACATGATGATGGGCACGCCGGCGCGGCCGGCCTGCATGACGCGGATCAGGCGCGTTGCCTCGACCCCCGTCATCACGGGCATGTGCGAGTCGAGAATCACCAGGTCGTAGTCGACCACGGCCAGAGCATCCAGCGCCTGCTCGCCGTCGGCAACCAGCTTCACGCGGTGCCCGGCCATTTCCAGCTGCTTGGCGATCACCGTCCGGTTGATATGGTCGTCGTCCGCGACGAGGATGTTGTAGGACCGGGTCGGCTCCTTGCTCTGATAGTAGTCGCTGAGCGAAATGACGCCCGCGGCCGTTTCCTCGCCAGCCAGCACCGAATGCAGCGCGTTGTAGAGCAGCCGTTTTTCCGCGGGCAGGGCGATAATGGATGCGAATTCCGCCGGCAGGCGCGCGTCCCACAGCGCGGCGGCATTGCGCGGCGCGCACAGGATGAGCGCAAGGGATTTGCCGTCGTGGGCGCGCAATTCGGTCGCGGCACGCGCGATGTCGGCGTGTGCGCTGTCAGCGTAAACGAGTGCTATGCGGTAGGAGCGTCCCAGTGCCGCAGCTTCGCTCAATCGTGCGGCTGCGACGGCCAGGCTGTCCGCGCTGCTGGCTTCCATCGCCCATTGCCGCATATCGGTGGCCAGCGCCAGCCGCGCGGCATCTGGAAAGCCTACCAGCAGTGCGCGCGTCTCCTTGAAGCTTCCCGGGTTCTCCATCGCGGCCAGATCCTGCTTGGCAAACGGCAGGTCGAACCAGAACGTGCTGCCTGCACCTGGCGCGCTTTCCAGCCCGATGGTGCCGCCCATCAGTTCCACCAGTTGCTTGG
>JBDSSV010000521.1:0-3843 GCA_039928535.1 Burkholderiales bacterium | reverse complement strand
ACGCGGCGCGCGGTCGCGGAAAAAATCGCCGCCAAAAACGCCAATGAATGGCGCGCGCTATTTGAAGGCCGGGACGTCTGCTGCTGCATCATGGCGTCGGCCAAGGATGCAATGCGCGACGCGCACTTCGTCGCGCGCGGCGTGTTCGGCGCAAAACTTGCGGCCGACGGCAAGCAGATGACTGCATTGCCGGTGCCTGTCGCGCCGCAATTCCGCGCGCAACCGGACAGCGCCGGCTATCCCGCGCTCGGCGAGGCGAACTCGTTGCTCAAATAGCAGTACGGGCCGCGTTGACCCTGCCGGGGCACGATGCTATCTTCGATATAGCAGATACAACAGTGAGCCGGGCTCCACCCGGCCGTTCGCTTGCCAAAGCGCAGCAGGATTTCCGAAAATCGATCCATCGATGGGAGTCTCCATGAAAAGTTTCTTGCGCCTTGTCAGCCTGGCATTAATCCCGTTTGCTGCGTGCAGCGCTCATGCCGCCGATGCATACCCCGCGAAGACGGTGCGCATCGTCGTCGCCTTCGCGGCCGGCGGCTCCACCGATCTGCTCGCGCGCAGCGTCGCGCAAAGGCTCAATGAAGCCTGGAAGCAGTCGGTGATCGTCGATAACCGTGCGGGCGGCGGCGGCATCGTCGGCTCCGACCATGTGGCCAAGTCACCGGCGGACGGCTACACGCTGCTGCTGGGAACGAACACCACCAACGCCGTGTCGGCATCGCTCTACGCGAAATTGCCGTTCGATCCGCAGCGCGATTTCGCGGCGATCACCGAGATCGCGAATATTCCGCAGATGCTGTCGGTGCACCCGTCGATTCCGGCGAAATCACTGAAAGAACTCGTGGCGCTCGCGAAGACGCATCCGGGCGAGCTTAACTACGGCACTGCCGGTACCGGGAGCGCTTCGCATATGGCGATGGAGCTTTTCCAGTCGGTGGCTAGAGTAAAAATGACGCACGTTCCCTATAAGGGCACCGGGCCCGCGCTGATCGAACTCCTCGGCGGTCATTTGTCGCTGATGTTCGACGTCGTCATGACGTCGCTGCCGCACGTGCAAGCGGGCAAGCTGCGCCCGCTCGCGGTGAGCAGCCTGCAGCGCTCGCCGGTCGCGCCGCAGGTGCCGACCATCGCCGAATCGGGCTACCCGGGTTTCGAGGCAATCGTATGGTTCGGGCTGTTCGCGCCAACCGGCACGCCGCCGGAAATCATTCGCAAGGTCAATGAAGACACCGCGCGCATTGTGAACACGCCCGCAATGCGCGAGCTGCTTGCCAGCCAGGGCGCGAACATCGTGGCGAGTTCGCCCGCGGTTTTCACCACGCGCGTCAACGCCGAGATCGGCAAATGGCGCAAAGTGATCCAGGATGCCGGCATCAAGCCCGAATAGAAGAAGAGAGTCTTGTACAGAATAGGCATAGACGTCGGCGGCACGTTCACTGACTTTACGCTGCTGCGCGAGGAAGACGGGCAGGTCAGCTATCACAAGGTCGCTTCCACGCCGCACGACCCGTCGCAGGCGATAGAGCAGGGCATCGCCGACCTCTTGAAGATGCATGGCATAGCGCCGGGCGAAGTCGGCCATATCGGCCACGGCACGACCGTGGCGACCAATCTCATCATAGAGCGGCGCGGCGCCGTCACCGGGCTGATCACGACCAAAGGTTTCCGCGACGTCATCGAAATCGGCCGCCAGGTGCGCCCGCATCTGTTCGACTACAGCGTGGTCAAGCCGCCGCCGCTGGCGGTGCGCGAGCATCGTCATGAAATCAACGAACGCATCGATGCGCGCGGCAACATCATAGCGGCACTCGACGCGCGCGAAGTTGAAACCGCGGCGGGGCATCTAAAATCGGCCGGCGTCAAATCGGTCGCCGTATGCTTCCTGCATTCCTATCGCAACCCAGCGCACGAGCAGGCGGCGCGGCGCGTGGTCGAGCGCGTGCTGCCCGACGCCTATATCAGCGTGTCGAGCGACGTGCTGCCGGAATTTCGCGAATACGAGCGGTGGTCGACGACTTTGCTCAACGCGGCAGTCGGCCCGCGCATGGAAACGTATCTCGAAAGTTTTCTCGCGCGCGTTAAGAACCTCGGTATCGCTGTAGAGCCGTTCACCATCCATTCCAATGGCGGGCTGATGTCGATGCGCGCGGTGCGCGCGTACCCGGTGCGCACCTGTCTGTCGGGCCCCGCGGCCGGCGTGGTGGGCGCGGCGGAAATCGGCCGCGTCGCCGGTTTCGATAACCTCGTCACGTTCGACGTCGGCGGCACCAGCACCGACGTGTCGCTCGTCTATCGCGGCAAGCCGCTGTTCAGCTCGAGCCGGCTGGTTGCCGATTACCCCGTCAAGACACCGATGATAGACATCCACGTGATCGGCGCGGGCGGCGGCAGCATCGCGTGGATGGACGATGCCGGCGCATTGAAGGTCGGGCCGAAGAGCGCAGGCGCAGATCCGGGGCCGGCCGCGTACGCGCGCGGCGGCATCGAGCCGACGATTACCGATGCGCAGATCGCGCTGCATCGCCTCAATCCGGTCGCGCTGCTCGATGGCAGGCTGAAGGTCGACGAGGCGGCGGCGCGCAACGTGATCGAGAGTAAAGTCGCGCGGCCGCTCGGGCTCGCGCTCGAGCAGGCTGCGGAAGGCGTTATTCGCATAGCCAATG
Source organism: Burkholderiales bacterium (assembly GCA_039928535.1). Lineage (GTDB taxonomy): Bacteria > Pseudomonadota > Gammaproteobacteria > Burkholderiales > SG8-41 > PALSA-1004. Next base: position 1,177 of record JBDSSV010000521.1, on the reverse strand, counting down.
CCAACATGAGCCGCGCGATTCGCTCAGTGTCGACGGAGCGCGGCTATGATCTGTCGCAATTCGCGATATTCGCGTACGGCGGCGCGGGACCGCTGCATGCGATAGAGGTCGCCGCCGAATGCGGTATCTCGACCGTGATCGTGCCGGAAGAGCCGGGCACGCTGTGCGCGCGCGGCATGCTGCTGACCGACATCAGCTTCGATTTCGTACGCAGCGAGATCGCCGAAGTTACTGCTGAAAGCTGGCGGCATGTGTGCAAATTGTTTGCGGAAATGGAAACCGAGGCACGCGCGTGGCTCACGCGCGAGCGTGTGCCGGAGAAAGAGCAATCGTTCCGCTTTCACATCGACGCGCGCTACCAGGGACAGAATTTCGAGGTGATGGTGGCTATGCCAAGGGTTGCAGCGGACGGCATGGCCGGCTTCCTCAAGGAATTCAACGCAGCCCATCAGCGCGAATACGGTTACGACGTGCCGGGTCGCGCGGTGGAAATAGTCAATTGCCGCCTGCAGGCGGTGGGCGCCGTTGCCAAAGCGCCGCTGCGCGAGATCGGCACCACGGGCAGCGTTGCTGCGGCGGTGACGTCGCGGCGGAAAGTCTATTTCGGCGCGCAGTATGGCTGGCTCGATACGCCGGTGCACGCGCGCGCGAAATTGCCTGCCGGTGCCACGCTCGCCGGCCCCGCGCTGGTCGAGGAGATGAGCTCGACCGTGCTGCTCGCGCCGGGGCAGAGCGCGCGCGTGGATCGCATCGGCAACATTGTTATCAACGTTAAAAACGATTAGCCACAAAGGTCAAAAGCCATTTGCCACAGACGACACAGAGGAAAAAGTTGGGAAAGACTCACATCAAGATCGGTACGGGTTGTTCGGATTTTTTGCTTTTCTCTGTGACCTCTGCGACCTCCGTGGCCAACAGGGTTTGATTTATGAGTGAATCTCCGCAAGTATTGAAGATCTTCGATCCGATTGCGATGGAGGTATTCAGCAACCGCCTGCTGTCGATTACCGAGGACATGAACAACACGCTCGTGCGGTCGAGCTTTTCGACCAACATCAAGGAGCGGCGCGATTGCTCGGTCGGGCTTTTCGACGGACGCGGCCGTCTGATCGCTCAGGGTACGCAGATCCCGCTGCACCTCGGGTCGCTCAACGGCGGCGTTGCGGCGGTGCTCGCC
>JBDSSV010000520.1:0-6302 GCA_039928535.1 Burkholderiales bacterium | reverse complement strand
ATTCTACGAAAGCTTCGGCCAGACGTTCATTATCGAGAACCGTACCGGCGCTGGCGGAATGATAGGTGCGGAAGCCGCGGCCAGGGCGGCGCCGGATGGATACACGGTGTTGTTCACGTCGGCTTCGCTCGCGGTCAACGTCAGCCTCCAAAAGAAAGCCGCCGTTGACCCGCTCAGGGATTTCGCGCCGGTATTGTGGGTGTCGTCGACCCCGCTCGTGCTCGTCGTCCATCCGAGCACGCCGGCGAAGAATGTGCGCGAGCTGGTCGCGCTGGCCAAGCGGCGCGCCGGCCAGTTGAACGCGGCCTCCAACGGCAGCGGCACGACGAGCCATCTGTCGATCGAAATGCTGAAGCAGCTGGCAGGCGTGCAGATCACGCATGTGCCGTATAAGGGCGGTGCGCCTTCGACGACTGCCGTCGTGTCGGGCGAGGTCGACATGGCGTTTCCGCCCATCCTGTCCGCGCAGCCTTTCATCAAGGCCGGCAAGGTGCGCCCGCTCGCCGTGACGACCGTAAAACGCTCGTCGGCGTACCCCGAACTGCCGGCGATAACTGAGAGCGTGCCGGGTTTCGAAACCAATAACTGGTACGCATTCTTTGTGCCGGCCGGCACGCCGCCGGACATTATCGCCAGGCTGCACGCCGCAACCGTCAAGGCGCTGAAGTCGCCGGAAGTCGGCGACTATTTGAAGCGCGACGGCGCGGACGCGGTCGGCAGTACGCCCGACGAGCTCGCCGCCTACTTCAGGCGCGAAGTCGACAAGTATGCGAAGCTCATCAAAGCCGCCAATCTTCACGTCGAATAACGCCGTTTAACTGAGACGAAAGCAAGCCATGCTCGAATTCGATGCTTCAAAGCTGACCCAACTGGAGCAATACAAGTTGCTCGTCGGCACCGTGACGCCGCGCCCGATTGCGCTGGTCACGACACTCGGCAAGTCCGGGCCCAATGCCGCGCCGTTCAGTTTCTTCAATGCGGTCGGCTCCGATCCCGCGATGTTGTGCTTCTCCGTCGGCAACAAGGTGGACGGCGCCAAAGATACGGTCGCCAACATCCGCGAGTGCCCCGAGTTCGTCGTGCATATCGTTAGCGAGGCAATCAAGGACAAGATGAACGTCTGCGCGGTCGACTATCCGCGCGACGTTAATGAACTCGAGAAAGCGGGCTTCACCGCCGTCCCCTCGAAAATGGTGCGCCCTCCGCGCATCAAGGAAGCGCCGGTCGCGATGGAATGCAAGCTCGTGCAAATCATCGAGCTCGGCCGCCGGCCCAACCACCTCGTGATCGGCGAAGTCGTGTGGTTTCATTATGACGAGGGCCTCGTCAATGACCGTTATCACGTCGATGTCGGCCGCGTGAATCCGATCGGGCGGCTTGCCGGCAAGGGCGGCTATACGCGCATTACGGATCGCTTCGAGATGTCGCGGCTCCCGGGCGGCGCGCCGGAATAGTCGTAATGCGCTGGTTTGGACTGATGATGGTTGCGCTTGTGCCGACAGTGGCAGCGCAGCCGCCCTCTTATCCGGACAAACCCATACGGCTGATCGTGGGCTTTGCCCCTGGCGGCGTGACGGACATCGTCGCGCGCGCCCTGAGCCAGAAACTCTACGAGCGGCTCGGGCAGCAGGTCGTTGTCGACAATCGCGCCGGTGGCAGCGGCACCATCGCAGCGGTGATGACCGCGAAATCGCCGCCGGACGGCTACACGCTGCTCATGAGTTCGGTGAGCACGATGGCGACCAACGTCAGCATGGTCGCGAAGCTGCCGTACGATCCGCTGCGCGATTTCACGCCTATCACGCTTGCGGTAGTGACGCCTTATCTGGCAACCGTGCAGGCGACTTTGCGGGTGAACAATTTGCGCGAATTCATCGCGCTTGCGAAAGCGCAGCCCGGCCAGCTCAATTTCGGCTCATCGGGCACCGGCGGCGGCGCGCATCTCGCGGTCGAACTGTTCAAGGCGATGGCGGGCATTGAAATGACCCACGTGCCGTACAAAGGCGCGTCGCTCGCACTGACCGATCTGCTGGGCGGACATATACAGCTCACTTTCAGCCAACCGCCGGTAGTCCTGCCGCACATCAGGAGCGGCAAAGCGAAAGGTCTCGCCATCAGCAGCGCACATCGCCTGGCGGCGCTGCCGGAATTTCCGACGATTGCGGAGTCGGGCCTGCCCGGTTACGAGGCGAGCTCATGGCAGGGGGTGGTCGCGCCGGCCGGCACGCCCCGCGCGATAGTCATGAAACTCAACGCCGAGATCGGCCGTGCGCTGCTGCTGCCGGAAATCGGTGCACGCCTCGCGGCGGAAGGCTCGGAGGCGGGCGCGACCACGCCCGACGAATTCGCCGCCTATATCCGGCGCGAAATCGTAAAATGGGCGCGGGTCGTAAAGGTTTCCGGGGTCAAGACCGACTAGAAAATTCCGTTGCGCAAAAAAAAGCGGATGATGCACGCGGAAACAGGAATCACGGGCGCAAGGGGGAGGGACTATGCTGAAAGTTGTCGGTTGGGTGGAAAAATTCGTCGTCGGCGCGCTCGTAATATTGTTGATGCTGACAATAGTCATGGGCACGCTGGAGCTCGGGTCCATCGTGGTGACGGAAATTATCGAGCCGCCGTATTTCCGCATCGAGATCAGCCGGCTCTACGAGATGTTCAGCATTTTTCTTATCGTGCTGATCGGCCTTGAGCTCATGCGCTCGGTAAAAAGCTACATCGTGCACGGCGAGATCAAGCCGGAGATCGTGGTGGAGGCGGCGATCATCGCCATCGGCAACAAGCTCATCACCCTCGAGATCAAGCAGATTGCGCCCGAAATGCTGGTCGGCCTGGCGGCGACGCTGCTGGGACTCGCGGTGCTGTATTTCGTCCTCAGAAAGACGGGCGCACCGTGATTGCGCGCAGTACGCTGCGATCTCGCGGCGCTGCCGGCGAACGAACGTCCCGATTTGACGGCAGCTTCAATCGAGCCGCACGCCCGACGCCTTAACCACTTTCGCCCAGCGCGCGATGTCCCGCAATATCAATGCGGTGAATTCCGCGGTCGAGCTGCCGACCGGTTCGGCGCCCAAGGCCGCAAGATTTTCTTTCACGTCGGGCGCCTGCAACGCAAGCGCGAACTCATCGCGCAGTTGTTTCACGATGGCCGGCGGCGTCGGTTTGGTTAGGGAACCTCTGATTAAGTCCCAAACCGTTCGCCCTGAGGTATCGAAGGGTGAACGGTTTCCCTCTGAGGAATCTGTATTCGTGCTTCTATTCATCAGCACGAACGGACTTAATCAGGGCTTCCTTAGTAATATGCTCCACACCCGCACAGTCACGTGGCGACTCCTGAGAAGAGTTCTAATCACATTGTGGCACGCGCCCAGTCGTGATGGCGGTGGCGCGAGGTTGTCGCGCGGTGGCTTCAAAATCTCGCATCAAGAAAAAACACGTTCGCGGACACTTCCTTTGCTGCCCTGCTTGGCTTCGTACATGAGCGCATCGGCTCGTTTCATCATGTCGTCGACCGACTCGGGCATTTTTTCGAAAGTAGCCAGTCCCGAACTAAAGGTCACCGACCACTGGCGGTCCTGCATCGCCGCCAGCAGGCGCGCCTGCAGCGCGCGGGTCGCCTGACTCGCGGCGCCCGCGCCGGCCTGCGTCAGCATTATTGCAAACTCGTCGCCGCCAATACGTCCCGGCACGTCGGTATTGCGCAATTGCTCGCGCAGCGTCGCGGCAACCAGTTGCAGCGCTTCGTCTCCCGTGTGGTGACCGTAACGGTCGTTCAATTCCTTGAAGTTGTCCAGATCGATGAAAACGATCGAAAGTACGCCGCCGTAGCGCCTGCATCTCGACAGCTCTTGATTGGCTGCAGCGTAAAAAGCGCTCCGGTTGGCGAGCCCGGTTAACGCGTCGGTGCGGGCTTGCAAGTGCTCGCGCGTCAGGCTGTCGCGCAGCCGCGACAGGACGAACGCAATCAATATCGCCGTCGCCAGTCTGATCAAGCCCTCCCAGATCACATACGCGAAACCGGCCTGCGCCTGGTCCAGCCGCAGGTTTATGCCGAGCAACAACGTGTACGCGACGCATGCCATTGCTATGCCGGCCGTGCCCGAAAACTTCCAGGTGACCAGCATGACCGGAATGAGGTATAGCGAGGAGAGGCTGAGTTCGGCGCCGTTCAGATCGTCGGCGACCGCGATGAGGATGAGCAGCGCAAGGCTGATGACAGCTGCTGAACGTTGGCTGATCCTGTCGAGGATTTCGCCGGGTTGAAACCGTGGATTCAGGACCGCTCCTTTTTCTCAAGTCGTGCCCGGAGGTGGCGGCGTGCGCAACTATCCTTTTGTGCGTCAAATTATCGCAGGCCTTGTGGGTGTGGACAATGACATCATCCCGTAAGTGCCGACGTCACTAAATTCTCATTCCAATAGCTGCTTGCGGATCTCCTGCAACTCGCTTCGCCTGCGTGAATCCGCCCTGGGGTACTCCATTTTGAGCCCTGCGAGCGTATCGAGAACGATTTGAGAAACGATCAGCCGGGCATTTTCCTTGTCGTCCGCGGGCACCACATACCAGGGAGAGTTGGCGGTGCTCGTCGCACCCAGGCATTCCTCGTAGGCGCGCATGTAGTCCTTCCAGAATTTGCGCTCCTCAATATCGGCAGCGCTGAATTTCCAGTTTTTTGCCGGCTCGTCGATGCGCTGAAGAAAGCGTTTGCGCTGCTCGTCCTTCGAGAGGTGAAGAAAAAATTTGACGATGCGCGTCCCGTTCGCATGCAGGTGCTTCTCCATATCCCCGATCGAACGATAACGGCTTTGCCAGATCTTCGTGCCCTCGTCCTGCACATCAGGAATTCCTTCGCTGCGGAGGATCGCGGGATGCACGCGCGCGATAAGCACTTCCTCGTAGTAGGACCGATTGAAAATGCCGATCTTCCCGCGTTCCGGCAAATCGCGGTTGGTGCGCCATAGAAAATCATGCTGCAATTCGGCAGGACTCGGATGCTTGAAACTGAATACCTGGCAGCCCTGGGGGTTGACCCCGGACATGACGTGTTTGATGGCGCCGTCCTTGCCGGCCGCATCCATCGCCTGAAAAATGAGCAGAACCGCATGACGATTGGACGCGTAGAGCAGTTGCTGCAAATTGCTCAAATCCGTAACATGCTTTTCCAGCAGTTTTCGATATTGTTTTTTTGACTTGTAGAGCGACGATACTTTCGTCGGCCAGTCCCCGAGCTTGACGCGGGCGCCTTCGCGCACAAGGAAATCCTTCGATTTTATTTTCATTTTGCTTGCCTTTTCGTAATTTACGGCTGCGCATGAGAAGGTATCACGGTATTGGCGGCCCTTGTCCGTCTCGGCATCATCATGGTCGTTAATCTGGAGATCGGCATGGTGACGCCGCCCGTCGGGCTCAATCTGTGCGTGACCGCGGGCGTTACCCAAATGTCGATCATGGAGGTCGTGTGGCAGCACGCCCATGGCTGTCGGTTTTGTTCGTGTTCCTGACTATTGTGACCTACGTGTGACAGCTGTCGCTGTTCCTGCCGAATCTTCTGTTTTAAGCGCTGCTGTCGCATCAACTCGCATCGGCGACAGGCGCGGCGAAGATTTATTTAACGCCTCAATTCCATGACCAGAAGTCCCCGCGTTCCTGCATGAAAGATTTGGCGAGCCGGCCTAATAATCCCGTGATAGGCGCGGCGGACTGAGGCGTGGCGGGCTTACGCTGGCGCATCTAGTGGCTGACTGGATTATTTGAAGAGATTGTAGGAAACTAATAATCGCCGGATTGCACGTGGCGCAGATTGCACGTTGCGCTGGGTCCGCTGCGCTCGCCGCACCCCGTTTATGTCGTTTGCCTCGCAATTATCGGCAAATGTTGAGGCATTTTATTTCCTATTGCATTACAAACCGCAAAACGGGGAGCCGCGCCAACATGAAAATTCTGACTTTCGCTCGCCCACTACTGGTGATCACGTTTGCGATTGCTTTGCATGGTCAAGCCCAGGATTACCCCGCCAGGATTATCAAGATTATTGTGCCGTATCCGGCAGGCGGCGGTACTGACGTTGTGGCGCGCCTGGTCGCTGAGCGGCTCCGGGAAAAATGGGGCCAACCCGTTGTCATTGAAAACCGCGGAGGCGCGGGCGGGAATATCGGGTCGGAAGCGGTGTTTAAGGCGGCGCCTGACGGCTATACGCTTTTGTTCGCGGCGCCCGGGCCGCTCGCCATCAATAAGAGCCTCTATGCCAGGATCAACTACGAACCCGAGGCGTTTGCACCGGTAACGATCGTTGCCACCAGCAC
>JBDSSV010000519.1:0-4361 GCA_039928535.1 Burkholderiales bacterium | reverse complement strand
GCCACACTTCCTTGAAGGATTGCGGCGCGACGTCAACGGTTGTGGTGGCGACAGTGGCGGTATTCATTCTTTTAGTGAGTACGGCGATGCTACGAGCAGCAAAGCATCATCATAGCATCGGCGGGCGCTGCCCGCTCGCGGCGCGCGGGCGACACCACACGCAACTGCCGCGCTTCACGTCCTATCACCGTGCCATGTCTTTCGAGTAACATAGCCGTTTTTTTCGCGGCCGTTGCCGGCGCGGATTCAGTCACGAAATGCGCACGGACCTCGAAAAATTTTTCAATCCGCGATCGATTGCGATCATCGGCGCGTCGACGGACCTGATCTCGATCAGCGGCCAGCCGCTCAAGCACCTGCTCGCGCATAAATATCCGGGCAAGCTATACCCGGTCAATCCGAAGTATCAGGACATCCTCGGCACCAAGTGCTACCCGTCGCTGGCGGCGCTGCCGGAAACGCCCGATCTCGCGCTGGTGCTGATCAACGCAGCACGCGTCGCGGATGTGCTGCGCGAGTGCGGCAAGCGCGGTATCAAGTATGCGATCGTTTTCAGCTCGGGTTTTTCCGAGACCGGCGGCAAAGGCGTAGACATGCAGGGTGAGCTGGCTGCCATCGCTGCTGAATACAACATCGGCGTGATCGGGCCGAACTGCCAGGGCATGATCAATCCGGGTGCGCGCGTCTATGCCGGCTTCGGCTCCATATTCAGTGCCGATTACGATGCGGGCCGCATCAGCATGGTGTCGCAAAGCGGCGGCTTCGGCTTTTCGGTGATGAACCTGGCTGCGCTCGAAGGCGGCCTGCATTTCCGCCAGACCGTGACGACCGGCAATGAAATCGGCGTGAGCTCGCTCGACTTCATGAATTATTTCATCGACGACGCGGGCACCGACATCATCGTCGGCTATATCGAAGGCCTCAAGGACGCGCATCGCCTGATTGCCACCGGCAAACGCGCGCTGGCAAAGAAGAAGCCGATCTTTGCGTGGAAAGTCGGCAATACGGAACAGGGCCAGAAAGCGGCGGCCTCGCACACCGCGAATCTCGGCGGCGCAATGGCCTTGTACAAGGCGGCGTTCCGGCAGGCCGGCATCATGCAGGTCGACGATATCGATGACGTGGTCGATTACAGTCGCGCGTTCCAGTGCGGCAAGCTGCCTAAAGGCAACCGCGTCGCCATCATAACGATCTCCGGCGGTGCGGGCATCCTGATGACGGACGAATGCGTGAACCGCGGCATGCAGGTCCCGCAGCTGAGCGCGGCTACCACCGAAAAGCTGCGCAGCATCGTGCCGTCGTTCGGCTCGCTGATCAACCCGGTCGACGTGACGGCGGCCATCTTCAGCGACCTGACGATGATCAGCCGCACCTTGCATGCAGTGCTCGACGATCCCAATGTCGATGCGATTGCGATGATCAATGCTTCGCTGATGGGCGATCTTGCTGCCAGCGTCGCAAAAGAAATCGCCGCGGTCGCGAAAGGCACCGACAAGCCGATTTTCCTGGCGTGGAGTGCGCACGATTCGGTCGCGCAGGAAGCTTACGCAATGCTCGCTGTGGAAAAAATTCCGCACTATAAATCGCCCGTGCGCTGCGGACGCGCGCTGGCCGCGCTGTCGTGGTACGCGGAAGCGCTGCGCCGTGAGGATGCTCTGCGCACCGAGAAGCCAGCTGTGATTTCGAGCGCCGACGCGCGCGAATTGCTCGCCGGAAAAAAAGACGACATCGCCGAGTACGCCGCCAAACGCGTGCTTGCGCAGTACGGCATAAGCGTAACCAAAGAAGAACTCGCGACGAGCAGGGAACAGGCGGTGGCAGTGGCAAAACGCATTGGCTATCCGGTCGTGCTCAAGGTGCAGTCGGCGGACATTTCGCATAAGACCGAGGCTAAGGGCGTGCGCGTAGGGCTTGCGAACGACGACGCCGTAGCGGCGGCTTACGACGAAATACTGCGCAATGCCAAGACTTACAAGGCCGACGCGCGCATCGACGGCGTGCTCGTGCAGGAAATGGTGAGCGGCGGCATCGAGGCCATCCTCGGCGTCACCAACGACAAATTGTTCGGGCCCGCGGTGATGTTCGGGCTGGGCGGCATATTTGCAGAGGTGATGAAGGACGTCGCATTTCGCATCGCGCCGGTGACGAAATCCGCTGCGCTCGACATGATCGGCGAAATCAAGGGCAACGCGGTGCTGACCGGCGCCCGCGGCGCCGCGCATGCCGACATCGACGCGCTGGCGGATACTATCGTGCGGCTTTCGGCGCTCGCCGTCGATCTCAAGGATCATGTCGCCGAACTCGACATCAATCCGCTGTTCGTGTTTCCTAAAGGCAGGGGCGTCAAGGCTGGTGATGCACTTATTAAACCTGTGTTAACCGCCGATAAACGCCGATGAACGCCGATTTGGCAAACGAAACGTGCGGCATTTTCCGTTTTTGTCTTTGAATTTATCTGCGTTCATCTGCGTTCATCTGCGTTCATCGGCGGTTACAACCGTCTTGAGGCTGGAGAGACCATGCAAACATCCACCGAAGTGCAATCGCTCTGCGACGAACTGCGCCGCTTCCTGGTGAAGGAAGTCGATCCGCGCTCGCGCTGGATCGAGGAAAACGACGCGATACCCGACGATCTCTTGCAGAAGGCGCGCGAGCTCGGGCTCTTCGGTCTCACCATCCCCGAGCAGTACGGCGGCATCGGCCTCGACCTCGCGGGCAAATGCGCGATCGAGGAAGTCATGGGCCAGACCAACTACGGCTTCGCGACTTTGATTGGCAATCACACCGGCATCAGCACGACCGGCATCACGGCGCTCGGCAATGAAGCGCAAAAGAAAAAATATCTGCCCCGCATGGCGACTGGCGAATGGATCGGCTGCTTCGCGTTGACGGAAGCCGAGGCCGGTTCCGATCCGGCGGCGATGCGCACGACTGCCGTAAAAAAGGGCGACCGCTACGTGCTGAACGGCGAGAAGATCTACATCACTAACGCGCCGCTCGCCAGCGTGTTCACGCTGATGGCGGTCACCGACAAGAGCAAAGGCGTCAAGGGCATCTCGGCGTTCATCCTCGAGCGCGGCTTCAAAGGCCTCTCCGTCGGCAGAAACGAACTGAAGATGGGCATGCACGGTTGCACGACCTCGCCGGTCATCATGCAGAATTGCGAAGTGCCGGCAGAAAATCTGCTCGGCGCCGAAGGCATGGGCTATGTGCAGGCGTTGAAGACGCTGACCGCCGGGCGAGTTACCGTCGCGGCGCGCTGTTGCGGCATGATGGACAAGCTTATCGCGCGCAGCGCCGAATACATGAAATTGCGCAGCCAGGGCGGCCACAAGCTCGCGAAATATCAGGGCCTGCAGTGGATGCTCGCCGACATGGCGGTGCAGCGCGACGCGGCGCGCCTGCTGACGCGGCGCGGCATCGACACCCTGATGAGCGGCGAACGCGGGACGCTGGAAGCCGCAATGGCCAAACTCTACGCAACGGAAGCGCTCGGCAAAGTCGTCGATGCTGCGGTGCAGATCCACGGCGGCATGGGCTATATGCGCGAAGCCGGCATCGAAACCACCTACCGCGACGCGCGTATCGTGCGCATCTACGAAGGTACCTCGGAGATACAGCGCAACATCATTGCTGCGCAACTGCTTAAAGATTAGCCGCAAATTAGCCACAGAGCCGCAGAGCCCGCAGAGAAAAATCCCTCCAGGTAGTGGGTGTATGCCGATTCGGTCGACGCATGGTCGAGTTGAACAGTTTTGTGTCCGGATTTGCTCTACCTCTGTGCTCTCTGTGCTCTCTGCGCCTCTGCGGAAACCACGTATTCACGGTTTAAAAAGGAAAGTCCAATGGCGACAGTTAAGCAATTGATGAGTCTGGAAGGCCGCGTAAGCGTGATCACCGGCGGCGCGACGGGCCTCGGCCTGCAGATGGCGTATGCGCTCGCGGAGGCGGGCTCGCACATCGTGATCTGCTCGCGCAAACTCGAGAATTGCGAGACCGCGGCGCACGAGATCGAAAAGACCGGCGTCAAGGCGCTCGCCGTCGGTTGCGACGTGACCAAGCCCGACCAGGTCGAAGCGCTGAAAGACGCGACCATGAAAAAATTCGGGCGCGTCGACGTGCTCGTCAACAATGCCGGTCGGGCGTGGGTCGCGCCGCCCGAGGACATGCCGCTCGAGCGCTGGCAACAGGTGCTCGACCTCAATATCACCGCGCCATTCCTGTGTTCGCAGGTGCTCGGCCGCGAAATGATCAAGGCGAAGCGCGGCAAGATCATCAACATCGCCTCGATCGCGGGTCTCGTGGGCCGCAATCCGCGCGCCTACAGCTCCGTGGCCTATGGCGCGAGCAAAGGCGCGCTG
>JBDSSV010000518.1:0-2949 GCA_039928535.1 Burkholderiales bacterium | reverse complement strand
CGGCGATCGCGCCCAATTGGGGCAAAGGCAAGCCTTTGCTCGCGATGTAGCCGACCGTGCCGTCGAATCCCGTGATCTTCCCGAACCCCTAGAAAACGAAGATCGCCGCGATCAAGAGCCGCCCCGCAAGCGGACCGTATCGGTTCAATGCGTCCATGATTCCAGTCTCCGTTTGCTCGACGCCAATCTGCTCGTCATTTCATGCCTTTGAAGGCGAGTTTCTGCATACCCGCCGCCGTCTGCGCGATGTAGATATTGCCTTTCGAATCGGTCGCAATGTGGTGGCCCGGCCCGAGCTGGCCCGCCACCTGGATCGCCCCGACGATTAGAAGCGTCGCGCGATCGACGATGAAGATGCCCTTGCCGCCGCCGACATACAGGAACTGCTGCGCGGGGTCGGGCGACAAGGCGAGATCGCGTGCAAACGACGTGTCCGTCCTGATCAGTTGCTCCACGAACTTTCCGTCCGTCTTGAACACCTGCAGCCGCCGGTTTTCACGGTCGGCCACGTACACCATGCCGTCGTTGGCCACGCGAATCGCATGCACGACGTTGTAGTCCGGCGGGCCTTCAGCGTCCGGAAAACTTTCCGGCCGCGTGACGGCACAGTGATCGACGCCGCCCGGCGGCTTGCCGAACGCGCCCCAGGTGCGCTTGAACTTGCCGGTGTCTGAATCGAACACGATGACGCGATGATTGCCGTAGCCGTCGGCGACGAATATTTCGTTGGCGGACGCGTAGACCCACGCATCGGCCGCACGATGCAAGTTCATAGTGTCGCCGTCACCCTTGCTCTGGTTGCTGCGCCCGATCTGCAACAGAAACTTCCCGTCGAGCGTGAACTTCAACAAAGCGTCGTCCGCCACCGGCTTGAGTCCCGCATTTCCGCTCGTGGGACAGTTGTTGCCGCCGAGCCACACGTGGCCATTGTGATCGATGTGGATGCCGTGCTCGCGCTCGGGCCACTCATAGCCGCTGCCCGTGCCGCCCCATGACTTGACGTAGTTGCCGGCGCTGTCGAACACCATCACCGGCGGCGCTGCCATCGCCGCATCCGCCGCCTTCAGCGTGCGCGGACGATGCAATACGTAGACATTGTCCTGCGCGTCGACCGCCATGCTCGACGCGTCGCCGAGTTTCCACTTGGCCGGAATATTCGGCCATTTCGCGTCTACCTCGAAGGCCGGCAACATGCGCTCGGCCGCAATTACATTGCCGACCGCGAGCGACAACAGCAACAGCACAGTTTGTGCAATTCCCTTCACGATGATGCCCCTCCGCCTGAAATCATTCTGCCGATTCAATGCGCGCCCGCTTATTGGTCGCCGACGCCGCGAGCATCACCGCCGGATTTTTTTTCGCGCGCCATGCGGCATACACGCAATACAGGCAGACGGCGATAAAGACAGCGCCTTCAATAGAGGCTTGCCGAACACGGCGCAATGTTCTTATAGCGCGTTACATTACGCCGGACCGGCCGCTTGCGCAATGCTGCGGGGCGGGCCGACTTTACGCCATGCTATATTTGACGCCGGCAAGCGATCGGCGGTCTTGGAGGAATTACGCATGAGTGCGCGTTACGCGAGGCAATTCGCGGCGATAGTACTTTTGGGCATGGCTGCGTGCGTGCAAGCGCAGCTATATCCCGCATGCAAGGCCATGCGCATCGTCATCGCATATCCGGCGGGCGGGCCCACCGATACGCAGGGCCGCATCATTGCGCAGAAGCTCGGCGAGAAACTTGCGCAAAACGTGGTGGTGGAAAATCGCGGCGGCGGCGGCACAGTCATCGCAACCGCGTTCGTGGCCAAAGCCCTGCCCGATGGCTGCACGCTGCTGCTGACCGCCGCGCCGTTCGCGCTCAATCCCATCGTCATGACCACTCTGCCCTACGACACCGCGAAAGACCTCGCGCCGGTCACCCAGACCGCGCGCTTTCCGCAGGTGCTGGTCGTGCATCCGGTCCTGCCGGTGAAAACCGTCAGGGATTTTCTGCGCCTCGCGGCGTCAAATCCCGGCACGATCAGCTACGCGTCATCGGGCAACATGGGTACCGGTCATTTGTCGGGCGAACTCTTGAGCAGCATGTCGGGCGTGAACCTGCTGCATATTCCATATAAAGGCAGCGCGCCGGCGCATCCCGACGTTATTTCCGGACGCGTGCCCGCCATGTTCGACAGCATAGGCAGCATCGGCGGCCACGTTGCAGCGGGCAAGCTGCGCGCAATTGCAGTGACGACGACAACGCGCAGCGGGCAATGGCCTGACGTGCCGACCATAGCCGAATCCGGTTATCCGGGTTATGAGGTTTCCGCGTGGCAGGGCTTGGTCACGACCGGCGGCACGCCCAAAGAAACGGTCGCCAGGCTCGCGGCCGACATCAGCGCCGTGCTGGCACAAAAAGATCTGCGCGAGCGCTTTGCGTTGCTGTCCGCCGAACTCGTCGGCGGGCCGCCGGCACAGTTCGAAGCGTTCCTGCGCGCCGAAGCCGCGCGCTGGGGCAAAGTCATACGCGAGCGGGATATCAAGGGCGAATAAAAAGCTGCGCGGGGAAAGCTCAGGAGAGGTGGCAATTTCGCCCCCCCTCCCCAACCCTCGCCCGCTATGCGCAAGGGAGGAATTCGTTCGGACCGTCAGTGCTCTCAGTGCTTCTTCTTGTATTCCGCGATTTCGCGCGCGGGGTCTTTGTATTCTTCGCAGCGCTTGCCGCAGATGCGCTCCAACGCGGCCAGGTGCTGCTCGGCCATCGCAGTATTGTTCGTCAGCTAGTACGCTTCGCCGACGTATTCATGCGCGCCGCGGTGGTCCGGATTCTTTTGCAAGGCAAGCTTGTAATTGCGGAACGCCTCGTCGTACTTGCCCAGTTTGCGGTTGGCATAACCGGTCGGGTTGTAAACGTCGGCGTCGTCCGCATTCACGTACTTGAGTCGGTTGAGCGCTTTTTCCCAG
>JBDSSV010000517.1:0-6617 GCA_039928535.1 Burkholderiales bacterium | reverse complement strand
CACGGGCCGCTCGCCGCGCTCGATCTTGCGCGCGAAATTCTCCGGAATGGTTACGACGAACTGCACCGCGCCCATCGCCAGCGCGCGGTCAGCCTCGGCTTCGCTCGCCACCTCGCGCACAATACGGAAGTAGCCGCTGTTCTCGATGGCGCGCACCAGCGTGCGCGAGTAGATGCTGTTGTCGGCTGCGAGCACCGCCGTGGGTAGCGCTTTCGGATCGGCATTGATGGCAAACCCGAACAGGATCAGCTGCATGATAGGCACGCCTATCATCATGGCGAACGTGAGACGGTCGCGCCGCATCTGCACGAATTCCTTGGCGAGCACGGCCCAGAACCGCCCGAATGAAAAGCCGCTCTTCATGCGCTGAAGTTGTCCTGCGCGTCGTCCATCATGCGGATGAACACGTCCTCGAGACCCGGCTGCGCGCGTGTCCACACCGTGCCAGCGCGGGATCGCAGCGGCGCCAGCGCCGCATCGAGCGCCGCTTCATCGGTGCCGCTGACGTGCAGTGTGTTGCCGAACGGCACCACCATTGTGATCGCCGGGAGGCGCCGCAACTCTGAGGCGAGACCGAAGAGATCGGGCCCCGCGACCGACCACGTACTCAGCTGCGAATGCGCGATCACCTCCGCGGCTGTCCCGGTGATCATCAAATTGCCGTACGCAATGTACGCGAGCCGGTGACAGCGCTCGGCTTCGTCCATGTAATGCGTGCTAACGAGTACGGTGATGCCTTCGGCAGCGAGCTCGTGTATCTGGTCCCAGAATTCGCGGCGCGCCTTAGGATCAACGCCGGCGGTCGGTTCGTCGAGCAATAGCAATTGCGGCGCATGCAGGAGGCAGGCGGCGAGTGCCAGGCGCTGCTTCCAGCCGCCCGACAGCTGCCCCGCGAGCTGATTGCTGCGATTGGAGAGGCCGAGCCGCTCGAGCGCAGCATCGACCGCTTGCTGCCGCGCGGGCACCGCGTAGACGCGCGCGATGAAGTCGAGGTTCTCACGGATGCTGAGGTCCTCGTACAGACTGAAGCGCTGGGTCATGTAGCCGACCTCGCGCTTGATCAGCGCCGACTCGCGCAGAATGTCGTGACCGAGGCAGGTGCCGCGCCCGCTGTCCGGTGTCAGCAGGCCGCACAACATGCGTATCGTCGTCGTCTTGCCGCTGCCGTTGGGGCCGAGAAAGCCGAAGATCTGGCCGCGCTCGACGCGGATCGAAAAGTCATCGACGACGCGCTTGCCGCCGAAGCTCTTGGTCAGGCCCTCGACGTCGATGACGGCAGCATCGCTCATTCTAGAGTCCGTAACATCATGCAACGCACACGTGTTTCATGCTGTTACGGACTCTTTGCAAGCGTGACGTCGACGGGCTGGCCGGGATGCAGCTTTACCGCGTCCTCCGGCGCCGGGCGCGCTTCTATCAAGTACACGAGCTTGGTGCGCGTCTCGCGGCTATAGATCACCGGCGGCGTGTATTCGGCCTGCGGCGAAATGAACGTCACGCGCGCCGCGACCGGCGCCGCGCAGCCGTCGCATCGCACGTTGACCTGCTGGCCGGCCTGCAGCGCGCCGAGCGCCGCTTCCGTCACGAAAAACCGTACCTTGATGTTTTGCGGCGGCAGCAGGGACACCACCGGCGAGCCCGCGGGTATCCATTCGCCGGCCACGTAGTTGGTGTCGTTGACGAGGCCGGCGACAGGCGCATTCACGGATTTTTGCGCGACCTTCCAGTCGGCCTGCGCCAGCGCGGCGCGCGCTGCCGCCGCGTTGGAGTCCGCAGCGCGGATCTCGTCCTGGCGCGCGGTAAGCTGCGATGTAGTGACCTGCGCTTCGATCTCTGTAACGCGCGCGCGGTCGCGCTCGGTCGCGGCGCGCGCTTCGTCGACCACACTTTTCGACACGAAGTTCGACGCGGCAAGCTGTTCCTGGCGGCTCAGGTTGACCGTTGACAGCTTGAGGCTCGCGCGCGCCTGACCGAGCTGGGCCTTGATCGCGTCAATTTCCGACGGTCGCCGGCTCTTCTTAAGGTCGGCGAGTTGCGCGTCGGCATTGCGCACGCGTTGCTCGGCCTCGCTGCGTGCCGCCGCTTCATTCACCTGATCGAGCACGAACAGCGGATCGCCCGCCCTGACCTGGCTGCCCCGCATGACTTGCAGCTTTTGCAGGCTGCCGGCAAACGGCGCCGCGACGCGCACGTATTCACCTTCGGCGTAGCCTTGGTATACACCCTCGCTTTTACTGCCGCAGGCGCCTAGCGCGCTGGCAATGACGAACGCTGCGAGAAATTGATATGTATTCATGTATTCAGTATGCAAATCACCGCAGCGCTGATGCTATCATTTTCGCGCAGCGACGACCCTGCGCTGCCGCACGTCCGCTTTCATGATTAGCGCGCCGCCGCCCAGCAACAACGCGTCCATCCAGAATGCCGGCCCGATGCCGAACGCGTTGCCGAGCGTGCCGAACACCAGCGGCACCAGCACTTCGGTAAATTTGTTGAAGCTCTGGCGCAATCCCATCGCCTCGCCGCTGCGGCCCTCGGGCGCGCGGTTGTAGGTGATGACCATCGACAGCGGGCCGCAGCAGCCCAGCCCGATGCCGAGCATGAAAGAAATGGCGGCCAGCATGTAGACACTGGTGACCAGCGGGAACAGCGCGCAGGCGCCCGCCGCTACGGCCAGGGAGACGCCGATCACGGCCTCCTCGCTGCTACGCCTGACCAGCTCCGACATCACCAGGCGCGTCATCAGCACTCCAACTGCATAAGTACCGAGGACGATGCCGATTAGGGACGCCGAGAGCCCGATCGAGTGGCCATAGATCGGCATGTAAAACTGGTACAGTTCGCCGCCGGTTTCGATGATGCCGGTCGCAATCAGCGCGCGGCGCAGCGGTGGATTGCGGATAAGATCCATGGTGCGCTGGCCGCTGCGCTTCGCCCCTTCCGCCACTCGCGGCAAATGCCGCGCGAACAGCAGCAGAAACACGATGGGGCCAACCGGCAGCAATGCCAGCACGAGGTAAGTGTGTTGAAAGCCGGCGGAGTCGATCAGGAACCCAGTCAACGTCGGCCCGATCAGCGCGGTCAGCGCGACGCCCAGGCTGAAGGTGGCGTAGTTGCGCGTGCGTTTGTGGCCGGCGCCGAAGGCGCCTATCAGGTGCTGAGCCGACACGACGTAGAAAATATACAGAGTGCCAATCAGGGTCGCCGACACAAACAGCGCGGGAAAGCCCCGCCATAAAAAAGGCAGCAACAAACCGCAAGCGAGCGCCAGCGATCCCATCAGCATGGGCGTGCGCGCGCCCAGCCGGTCGGAGACGCGCCCCGCGTAGAGCGCGAGAAACAGCGAGAAGATCGAATACAGGGAATACAGGATGCCGATGGTCAATGGCGACGCGCCGAGATCGATCGCATACAGGGAGAGCAGCATCTTGCTGCCTTTGTAGGCGATATGATTGAGCACCGTCAGGGCGACGATGACGTAAAACCCCATGGCATCCTTGACGCGGCGGGCCGCGCGATCCTGCAGTAAACCGCCGATAAACTCTGATTGTAATCTAAGCGCGCCGCGCACCGCCGCCGCCACGGTAGAATCAGCCATGACACACGACATTCTTTACAACGCGCCAACCGAGGAGCAAGGCACATGAAAATCGAAACGATAGGCGTCATGAGCCCCGGCGACATGGGGCAGGCCATCGCGCAGCAATTGAAGAGCAAGGGGCTCACGGTGTGCACCGCGCTCGACCAGCGCAGCGCGCGCAGCAAAGCGCTCGCCGCCGAAGCTGGACTGACCGACGTGGGCTCGATAGCAAAACTGACCGAGCAGTGCGACGTGATTCTGTCGGTGATGAATCCAGGCTCGGCGCTCGAATTCGCCGGCGAAATCGCGCAGGCGCTCGCCGCCAACAAGCGCAGCCCGCTCGTCGTCGACTGCAACGCCATCGCACCGGACACCATGCAGGCGATCAACACGAAAATCACCGCGGCGGGCGGCCGCTGCGCCGACGGCGGCATCATAGGGCCGCCGCCGCGCGGCACGGCCAAGACCAACCTCTATGTATCAGGGCCCGACGCGCGTGCGCTTGAGCAGATCGCCACGCCGCAGCTTGTCGTGCGCGTGCTGAGCGAACGCCTGGGCGACGCCAGCGCGATCAAGATGTGTTACGCCGCGATGACCAAGGGCGTGCAGGCGCTGGTGCTTGAGTTGCTGGTCGCGGCGCGCCGTCTCGGCGTCGACGCCGCGCTCGAAGCGCAGATCAAATCTTCGCGCAGCGAAGTCTACGACTGGGTAATCGGCGCGCTGCCGATAATGCCGCCGAAAGCCCATCGCTGGGTGCCGGAAATGCTCGAAATCGCGAAAACATTTGAAGGCGCCGGTATGACGCCGCGCATATTCGAAGGCGCCGCCGACATGTACACGTTCATTGCGGCAACGGCGCTGGGTAAAGAAACGCCGGAAAACCGCGACAAGTCGCGCCAGGGCCAGGACGTCGTCAAATCGCTTGCGGACGAGCCGCGCAAGGCGAAATAAGCTACTGCGAACGGTACATCGAACGCCGGTCGCGCGTAAACGTAATGATTTCCGCGGCGCCGTCGCGCACGCTGCGCCCGAGCGTCAGCTCACCCGAGCCGTCGAGCAGCAGTTCCTTGCGCAGCACATGCACCTCGTCGCCGCTCTCGAGGCACACGAAAGTGCCGTTGAGGCTATGGTCGACAAGGTAAAAATGGGTGCGCATGAGGCGGATACTCACGTGCTTGCGCGAGGCCAGCTTCTCGTGCACGACGAGCTCGCAATCGTCGCCGCGGCCGATGCTGATATTCGGGCGCGACTGGTCGAGCCGCAGGCTCAGACTGCGGTGTGCGACGATCAGGCTGCCCTGATCGCCGGGGATGATCCGGTGCGAGCGCATGTTGACATCCGTCAGGTCGGCGACGTCTTTGTGCCACACCACCTGGTACACCGTGGATTCATCGGAACTGCCCTTCAGCACCGCTTTGAATACGGGGCGCACGGTCGACCGCAGTTCGGGTGACAAATTGCGTTCGGTCGCTTCGGTGGTGAGGATCTGCTCGGCGGCGGCTACCGCAGTCAGGTAGGCGGCAGCGTTGACGGTATCGCCGAATATATCGTCGTCCTCGACCAGCACCGGCCCGTAATGCAGGCCGACGTGGATTTGCACGTGATACTTGCCCGGGCGATTGGCTTCAATCTGCGATTGCATTTCGCTCGCCGCCTGCACGGCGTCGTCGGCGCGCCGGAACGTGCACATGACCTCGTCGCCGATCGTCTTGACGACGCGGCCCTTGAACCGCTCGACGACGCCGGTAATCAGCGACAGGCAAGCGTTGACGACGCCGCGGGCCGCGTTATCGCCGAGCGTGCTGTAAAGCTTGGTGCTGTCGGTGATATCGGCAAACAACACCGCGAGATTCTGGGTCTGACGCGCCATATGCCATTCGGAAGTTCAAACGCCGGCTATTATCCCATACGGCGCGCATGGCTATGTGAAATCATGGCCCGCGCTCGCCCTCTATTTCAAAGCCTGGTGCACCCAGTGCGCCGCCGCCAGCGTCTGGACGTCGCTGCCGAACGCTCCAACAACCTGCAAGCCAACGGGCAGTCCGTTCGCCGCAACCGCGACCGGTATGTTTACGCATGGCGTGCGCAGCAGCGTCCACATGCGATTGAATACGGGATCGCCTGTCATCTCCAGACCCGCCGGCGCCGCGCCCGGCGCACTGGGCGCAAGCAGCACGTCGCAGTCCGCGAACACAGCGGGCAGCGTGCGGCGGCAGTTGCGCGCGAGCGACTGCGCCGCGTCAAAACGCTCATGCGTCACTTTTAATCCCTCCGTCAGTATGCCCTGCAAGCGTGCACTGATCTGCGGCCAGTGCGCGAGGCGTTCGTGCGCGAGCGATTGCGCCTGCTCCGCGAACATGATGTCGATCTGCGCCTGCACGAGGCTCGCGTAAGTCGGCGGCAGCTTGACCTCGCTAACGGCGGCGCCCGCCGCGCTGAGCTTGCGTGCTGCCGACTCGAGCGCGTCAACCGTCTCCGACTGTGCGTATTTCCATTCGTAGGTGCGGCAGATGCCGACACGCAGCTGCGACGTCCACGGCTTCTCCACCATCAATTCGTGGCGCCCGCTAACGGCAGCGGCGAAATACGCGGCGTCAGGCACGCAGCGCGCGATGGTGCCCACCGTATCGAGCGTGTCGGACAACGCCTTGACGCCGACGCGGCTCAACAGGCCGAAACTCGGCTTGTAGCCGACTACGCCGCAATACGATGCCGGCCGGATGATGGACCCCGCGGTCTGCGTGCCGAACGCGACCGGCACCATGCAGTCGGCCACCGCGGCAGCCGAGCCCGACGACGAACCGCCCGGCGTGTGGCCGATATTGTGCGGATTGCGCGTCTTGTTCGGCTGCATCACCGCGAACTCGGTCGTGACTGTCTTGCCGATCACGATGGCGCCGGCCGCGCGCGCGAGCGCCACGCATGGTGCGTCCCACGCCGGCCGGTGGGCCGCATAGATTGGCGAACCGTAGGTGGTCGGCATGTCCACTGTATCGATCAGATCCTTGATGCCTATCGGCACGCCGTGCAATAGCCC
>JBDSSV010000516.1:0-5979 GCA_039928535.1 Burkholderiales bacterium | reverse complement strand
CCGCGCTGCTCGGCGCCGGCGCGGCGGCTCGAAGCGATCAGGCGGCTGTCCGCGGCGGGCATCCCGGTCGGCGTGCTGGTCGCGCCGGTGATTCCGTTCCTGACCGATCACCAGATCGAGCCGGTGCTCGAAGCCGCCTCGGCGGCCGGCGCCTGCAGCGCGGGCTACGTATTGATGCGCCTGCCGTACGAAGTGAAAGACCTGTTCAAGGACTGGCTTGAGGTACACTATCCGTTGAAGGCGCAGCACGTGATGAGCCGCGTGCACCAGATGCGCGGCGGGCGCGACAACGACCCGGATTTTGGCAGCCGGATGCGCGGCGACGGCGAACTCGCGGATTTGTTGCGTAAACGATTCGACATCGCGAGCCGGCGGTTCGGATTCGATACCGCCAAGCGGCACCGCTTGCCGGTCACTACGTTGTTCAGGCCGCCGGTCGCGCGCAAAGCCGGCGACACGCAGCTCGTGTTGTTTTAAGAATATGTAGCTTTCCAAAAATAAGTTTGTAGCCGCCGATGAACGCAGATAGACGCCGATGAAAATCAAGAATTGCCAATCTATATCCCGTTGAGATTTTTGGGCCTTGTCGGCGTTCCTCGGCGGGTAATTAAAGGTTTGATGCTATAAGCAGTTCTAACAAAAACGGAGGAGTGCATGAGCATAGGACGACGCAGGTTTCTGGGCGGCATGGCCGCGGTCGGTGGCGCAATACTCGCGGGTTGCGCGGGCGCGCCCGAACAGCGCGGCATGCGCGGCTATGGGATGCGCGTGATCGACGCCCACGCGCATTGGCACTCGCCTGAGTTTTTGGCGCTCCTCGAGAAAGAGGGGCCGGCGAACGGCGCGAAAATGGGCCGCAACGCGCGCGGCCAGGTTACGTTCAATTTTCCCGGCTACACGACAGTCTTCCAGCAGACTTATATCGATCCCGAGATACGCCTCAAATACATGGACGCGACGGGCGTCGACATCCAGGCGCTGTCGCTGACGTCGCCGATGGTGTACTGGGCGCCGCCCGCGTTCGGGCTCAAGCTCGCGCAGGTTTACAACGACAGCCTCTCCGCCGTGCATCTGAAGTATCCACAGCGATTTTATGGTTTGCTTACGCTGCCGTTGCAGGCACCAAACCTTGCCGTGCAGGAACTGGACCGTGCCGTGAATCTACCCGGCATGCGCGGCGTTTACCTCGCCACGCACGTCATGGGCAAGAACCTCGACGATAAATCGTTCTGGCCGGTATACGCACGCTGCGAAGCGCTGGGGCTGCCGATATTGCTGCATCCGGTCGATCCGGTCGGGGCCGAGCGCATGCGCAGTTATTACCTGCGCAATTTCCTCGGCAATCCGTACGACACCGGCATCGCCGCGGCGTCGCTCATGTTCGGCGGCGTGCTGGATGCGTTCCCCAAGCTGGAAGTGGTGCTGCCGCATGCGGGCGGCACCTTCCCCGCGCTGATCGGTCGCATGACGCACGGTTCCGGCGTGCGTGCCGAGACCAAGCACATGACGAAGGCGCCGATGACTTACCTGCGGCGCTTTCACTACGACACGATCAGCCACAGCCCGCAGATCATGGGCGACATCATTCGCCTGGTCGGGGCCGACCGCGTGGTGATGGGTACCGATCATCCGGCGGACATGAGCCTCGAACGCCCCATCGAGTTCGTCGACAGCATTCCGCAACTGTCGACGTACGAACGCGAGCTTATTCTCGGCCGCAATTCGGCGCGCCTGCTCAAAATATGACTGCAATCGTAGTCCACTAACCGGAGCTGAAAACGATGAAACGAAGCGAAATTGTTCCCGCACTTGCTACGATCGTATTGACTGTCGCATCCGCTGCCGCCGCATACGCCGCCGACAGCTATCCGAGCCACCCGATCCGTCTGATCACGCCGGCGGCGCCCGGCGGCACCACGGATTTTCTGGCGCGACTGTTCGGCGCCAAGCTGACCGATTCGCTGAAGCAGCAGGTCATTGTCGACAATCGCGCCAGCGCGTCCGGCGTGATCGCGGCGGAACTTACGGCAAACGCGCACCCCGACGGTTACACGCTGGCGGTCCTCTACCATCAGCACACGGTCAATGCGGCGCTGAATCCCCACCTCCCCTATAAAGTAGTCGACGACTTCACGCCGATCACTCAGCTGACCGCGGCGGGCCTCCTGCTGATCATCAATCCGTCGTCGCCGCCGAAAAATCTAAAGGAATTCGTCGAGTGGACGAAAAATTTCAAAGGCGCGCTCAATTTCGGCTCGGCCGGCATCGGCAGCGGCGGCCACCTGGCGGGCGAACTTTACAACCTGATGGCGGGGGTCAAGGCGCAGCACATTCCGTACAAGGGCACAGGGCCCGCGCTGATCGATCTTATCGGAGGCCAGTATCAATACAACTTTGCCGGCATGGCCGGCGCGATGACCGCGATGCGCAGCGGCAAGGTGCGCGCCCTGGC
Organism: Burkholderiales bacterium; assembly: GCA_039928535.1. Taxonomy (GTDB): domain Bacteria; phylum Pseudomonadota; class Gammaproteobacteria; order Burkholderiales; family SG8-41; genus PALSA-1004. Next base: position 3,527 of record JBDSSV010000516.1, on the reverse strand, counting down.
GGTCACTGCGCCCAAGCGGCTGGCCGCGCTGCCCGATATGCCGGCCATGGCCGAAGCGCTGCCCGGATTCGAAATCGTCGGTTGGTACGGCATCGTCGGTCCGGCCAACATGCCTAAAGTCCTGGTCACGCGGCTGCATGACGAGTTCGTCAGGATTCTGCGCACCAAGGAAATCAGCGATCGTATCGCTGAAGACGGCGCAGAACCGGTCGGCAATACGCCGGAGGAATTCCGCAAGATGTTGAACGCCGACGTCGCTAAGTGGGCGAGGATCGTCAAGGAAAGTGGCGCCAAGATGAATTAGATTCAGGATTCTGGACTCGGGAAATCAGGGATGTCGGCGGAAGTATTGCTCTATGTAGGCGAGGCGCTTGGCAAGTACGGGTTCCCGAACGGGCATCCGTTCGGGCCGGACCGCCAGGACGCGTTCTGGAAGGAGACCCTCAAGCAGGGGCTGGATAAAGCGGCGACGCTCACACCGCCGCGTGCGGCCACGCGCGAAGAGATCGAGCGCTTCCACACCGCGAACTACGTCGAGCGCGTTGATGACCTCAATGAATTGGGCCTGGGCTCGATCGACTATGGCGATACGCCGGCTTATCCCGGCGTCTACGACGCTTCCGCGGCGGTCGTCGGTGCGGCGCTCGAAGGCCTTGAACGCGTGATGAGTGGGGAGGTCTACCGCACGTTTCAGCCGATCGGCGGCCTGCATCACGCGCGGCGCGACAACGGCGCGGGTTTTTGCGTGTTCAACGACTGCGGTGTCGTCATCGACACGCTCCGCGCGAAATACGGGATCAGGCGCGTCGCCTACGTTGACATCGACGTGCATCATGGCGACGGCCTGTACTACCCGTACGAAAGCGATCCCGAAGTTTTCGTGGCCGACATCCACGAAGACGGCATGTTTCTCTATCCGGGTACGGGGGATGCGGACGAAACCGGCAAGGGCAAGGCCGCGGGAACGAAAATCAACATCCCCATGCAGCCCGGGTCCGGTGACAATCCGTTCATGCGCGAGTGGGAGCGCGTCGTCGACTTCCTGCGTAAGTCGAAGCCTGAATTCATCGTGTTCCAATGCGGGGCCGACAGCCTCGACGGCGATCCGCTCGCTCATTTGAAGTATTCGCCGGCCGCGCATGCGCACGCGGCGAAGAGCTTGTGCGAGCTCGCCAATGAATTATCGAACGGGCGCATCATGGGCTTCGGCGGGGGCGGCTATAACCGGACCAACCTCGCACTCGCGTGGAACGCGGTGCTGAATGAGTTCATTCGCGGCTCAGAGCGCTAGACCGCTCAAGCAAAAGCTATTTGCCGCAGAGGGCACAGAGAACACAGAGCAAAGCGAAAGGCAAGAGTCGATTCTCGTTTTGGGTTTGTTCTCCCTCTGTGTGCTCTGAGATCTCTGTGGCTAGAATTTGAATTTCGTTGCAAGCTCTCTGCGCCCTCTGTGGCCAGTTTTTGAATTTTCTCTAAGGTCTTTACGTCAGGTCTAATCAATTGAAACTTAGCATTCTCGACCAATCGCCCATCATCAGCGGTCACACGGCCGCGCAGGCAGTGGCGGAAACGATCAAGCTCGCGCAGGCGGCGGAAGAGCTCGGTTATCACCGCTACTGGCTCGCGGAGCATCACGCGCTGCAGGCGCTTGCCGATCCGTGCCCTGAAATTCTCGTCACGCGCGTCGCCGCGGCGACTTCGAAAATCCGCGTGGGCACCGGCGGCATCCTGCTGCCGTATTACAGCCCCCTCAAGATCGCCGAGCAGTTCCGCATGCTGGAAGCGCTGTTTCCGCAGCGCATCGATCTTGGCGTCGGGCGCGCGCCGGGCGGCGACCAGACGACGGCGATGGCGATGAGCGGCGGCAGCTACCCGACCGCCGATAATTTTCCGGAACAGGTGCAGTACCTGGTCGCGTATCTCGACGATGCGATGCCGCAAGGCCACCCGTTTGCCAAGGTCAAAGCGCAGCCGATGGGGCCGACCGCGCCGGCAGTATGGCTGCTCGGCTCGTCGGACTACAGCGGCGCACTCGCGGCCGAGCTGGGACTGCGTTTCGCGTTCGCGCATTTCATCAGCGCCGACGGCGGCGACAGCGTGATGCGCGACTACAAGCGCAGATACCAGCCTTCGCCGCGCGAAGCGCAGCCGCATGCATTGCTGACTGTGTTCGTAATTTGTGCCGAGACCGATGCGCAGGCGGAACGTTGCGCGATGAGCATCGACCTGCGGCGGCTCAATATGGATTACGGCATCAATTCGCAGGTGCCGAACCAGCAGGAAGCTGAGGGCCGCAGCTATACGGACGCCGAGAAACAACGCATTGCATACAATCGCCGCCGCGTTGTTATCGGCAAGCCCGACACCGTAAAAGCGAAACTGCTTGCGCTGCAGGCGCAGTTCGAAGCCGATGAATTAATGGTGATTACCATTACCGGCGACTACCGCACGCGGCTTGCGTCCTACCAGCTGCTGGCCGGAGTTTTCGACTTGCGTCAGCCGGGTTAAGTCTCGTGCGTTATATTGATCGTCCCCGGAGCGTCCGCAATTGCCGTTTCGCCAAACCGGGGCGCCGTGGCAATCAACTTTACCCTTGGGGAGAAGACAATGAATAAACTGATCGCAGCAGTCTGTTTCATGTTCGCGCTGTCGCCGCTCGCATACGCGCAGGACAAAGCCAAGATGGACGACAAGAAAGCCGTGCCCGCGGCCGAGAAGAAAGCAGTGCCGGCAGCCGAGAAACCCAAGAAAGAGCCGACCGAAAAGCAGAAGGCGCAGCAGGAGCGCATGAAGGACTGCAACGCGAAGGCGAAGGCCGGCGACAAGAAGGGCGACGAGCGCAAAAAATACATGAGCTCATGCCTGAAAGGCGAGGACGCGGACGCGTCGCCGAAGCAGAAAGTGCAGCAGAACAAGATGAAGTCGTGCAACAAGGACGCCGGCGACAAGAAAATGAAGGGCGACGAGCGCAAGAAGTTCATGAGCGAGTGCCTGAAAGGCTGACCGTTCACGCCTGAATTCGAGGCGCGCGAGAACACGGGGCGCACAGGCTGGCAGTCAGCTTGTGCGCCCTGTTTTATTTGGAAATCCAAAAGCGATATTCAGCTGCCGATGAACGCCGATGAAGGCCGATGGATTGAAAGGTGCGTTGATTACCAAATCTGTCAGAAATCGAGAGGCCGTCTGCGAGGATTATTCATATTGTTTTGGCTTCTTGAAATCGGGGTTCATCGGCGGCAAAGTTTGTTTTTTATTTCGTTTCTCATTGCTGTGATAAGCATTGACGCCGCAGGTCAGGAGCCGTATGCCGCGCAGCGCAAGGCCATGGTCGACACCGTCGCGGCGCTGGCGCGCGAGACAGGCGGCGAAACGGGGCGCCCCGCACTGGGCGCGCGCGTGCTCGCGGCAATGGGCAAGGTGCCGCGCCACCGATTCGTACCGGCAGGTCAGATACCGCATGCGTACGCAAACCGTCCGCTGCCGATCGGCAATGGTCAAACGATCTCTCAGCCGTTCATCGTCGCGCT
>JBDSSV010000515.1:0-7885 GCA_039928535.1 Burkholderiales bacterium | reverse complement strand
TAAGTTGGGAACTGCTGCAGGCGCTCAAGTTGAGACGGTAAAGACCAGAGATGGTTGCGAGCGACAATCCAGTTTGCGGATTGTAGCCGCCATCAGTTGAGCATGCCCTGCACCGCGGTGTCGCGGTAACAATTTATCGGCAAGCGGCGCGTCGAACGCGGGTCGGAATATCAACGGCCGGCGAAAATCCGGGCTAGTAGCTGATACTGGGGCAGTTGTCGCTCATGAATTCGACGAGCTTGGCACCGCCGACGACTGTGGCGCCTGCGACCAGCTTGCTTTCATCGAGCTTGCGTTTCTTGAAGCACGGCGCGCAGACATAGATCTTGCCGCCCGCTTTAACGAAGTTTTCCATCAACTCCTTGAGCGGAGCGAATCCCTCTTCGTGTATCGAGTCGGCATTGCCTTGCTGGGAGAGGTTTACGCCTTCGATACTGAGAAATACCAGAGTGTCCTTGTCGGACGCGACGGCCGCATTGGCGATGACGAAAGCGACGGTGGCTTTGTCGGTATTGTCTTTGGCGCAGGTCAGGCTAACGCAGAATTTTCCAGCCATGAGTATCTCCTATTTGTGATCAATCAGACATTAGAATATTTTTGCGGCGCGCAGCTTTTCCGGCTACAGGCGGGCCATGATCCAGTAACTGCACACCGCGGGTTCTTCGTGGATCAACTGATGCCCCGTCATACGGCAATACGCGGGAAGATCGGCAGGCGCCCCGGGATCGCGGGCGATCACTTTGAGCACTTTGCCGGGCATTTTTCGCAGGCGGTTGCGCAGATGAATTACCAGTTCGCCGCAACTGAGATCGCCCGCGTCCCACAGGTCGTCGTGCGCGGTGCTGGTGTGTTGCACCGGGGCTTGGCTTTGTTCCATTTATCCGCTCAAAAAAAATTGCCGCTCGTTTTGTTCCGCCGCCCCCTGTCACCCGGACCGCGGCGCAGCCGGCACGCGCGCTTCGGGCTAAAGCTGGTGTTGCAAATTTCCGATCGGGGCTGACATGCCGCTGGACTGCGGGCGGCTTTAAGAGACGGCACGCGTCTACGCGAATCAGAGCGAAGGAGGGTCGAACGATGCTCTACGCGCGGGAGAACACGCGGCAATAAAAACTAATTGCGGAAATGAGGCCATCGTCGCCTTGATTGGGAAATTCATTTGCCTGCATTGAATTGTAGCAGAGTCTGCCGACGCCCGAAGCGGGCTTTCCTGCGAGCTGAGCCAGGCACGAATGTTTCGGCAGCCGAATGTGCTCCGCAAATTTGACTTTCGCCGGCTCTTCGTTATATTCCAATATATATAGCGTATGACCCGCGGAGATTCAATGTGTCGTGGCGGCTGATGGATCGTTGGTTTTTACTCGGCGCATTTCTGCTGGGCGCGTTGCTTGCGCTGGAGCCCGTGCACGCCCAGGGTTTGACGGTATTTGCGGCGGCCAGCATGAAGGAGGCGCTGGATGAAGCAGGGCAGGGGTTTCAGCGGGGCCGAGGCCGGAAGGTCGTGGTTTCTTATGCCGCAAGTTCCGCGCTGGCCAAGCAAATCGAAAACGGCGCACCGGCGGATGTTTTCATTTCGGCCGACCTCGATTGGATGGATTACATCGAACAGCGCAAACTGATCAGGGCGGGCACGCGCGCAAACCTGTTGCGCAACCGGCTGGTCCTGATAGCGCCGGCCGACGGCAAGCTGCAGACGGAAATCAAACCGGGCTTCGGACTCGCCAAACTGCTCGGCGACGGCAAATTGTCGATGGCCGACCCCGACAGCGTGCCGGCAGGCAAATACGGCAAGGCCGCGCTCGAAAAGCTCGGCGAATGGCGCAGCGTCGAAGGCAAGGTGGCGCGCGGAGACAACGTGCGCACGGCGCTCAACTTCGTCGCACGCGGCGAAGCGCCGCTGGGCATCGTGTACGAGACCGACGCTTACGCCGAGAAGCAGGTGCGCATCGTGGCGCGCTTTCCCGAGAGCTCGCACCCGGCCATCATTTATCCCGCGGCCGTGGTCGCGACGAGCAAGCACGCGGCGGCGGCCGTTTTCGTCAGTTATTTGAAATCTGCAGAGGCGCGTGCCATATTCGAGAAATATGGCTTCAGCGTGGAGAAGTAGTTGCCCGGCTTGACCGCTGCCGAGTGGGAAATAATCCAGCTCAGCCTGCGGGTCGCATTCTGGAGCGTGCTGTGCAGCCTGCCGCTCGCGGTCGCCGTGGCGATGCTGCTTGCACGCTGCAAGTTTCCCGGTAAGAGTTTGTTTGACGCGGTGGTGCATCTGCCGCTCGTGCTGCCGCCGGTCGTTATCGGTTACTTCCTTCTGCTTCTCCTGGGCCGGCGCGGGCCGCTGGGGGCTTTGCTCGATCAATACTTCGGCATCGTGGTCGCCTTTCGCTGGACGGGCGCGGCGATTGCCGCAGGCATCATGGGCTTTCCGCTGATGGTGCGCGCCATTAGGCTGTCTCTCGAATCGATCGATACCGGGCTCGAAGCTGCGGCGCGCACGTTGGGCGCGAGGCGCTGGCGCGTATTTCTTACGATCACGCTGCCGCTGGCCATGCCCGGAATTTTGACGGGCACGCTGCTTTCATTCGCGCGCAGCCTGGGCGAATTCGGCGCGACCATTACATTCGTCTCCAATATTCCGGGTGAGACCCGCACGCTGCCGCTGGCAATTTATACGCTGACGCAGGTTCCGGGCGGCGATGCCGCGGCGCTACGCTTGAGCATTATCGCCATTGTGCTGTCGATCATTGCGCTCATGCTGTCGGAATGGTTCGTGCAGCGCGCGCAGCGGCGCGCGAAGGGCCGCGATGCTTAAGGTGGACGTCAGCAAAAAGCTCGCTAACTTCGAGCTCGACACGCAATTCGCCAGCGACGCGGGCATCACCGCATTGTTCGGGCATTCCGGCTCAGGCAAGACCACGTTGGTCAACGCCATCGCGGGATTGGCGCGTCCGGATCGCGGCTCGATAGAAATCAATGGCGATTGCCTGTTCGACAGCGCGCGCGGCATCGACGTGGCGGTCGAAAACCGCCGCGTCGGTTATGTGTTTCAGGAAGGGCGCCTTTTTCCGCATCTGACCGTGCGCGGCAATCTCGACTATGGCTATGCCCTGGCGCGGCCCGCGCAACGCTATGTGGAACGGAAGCTGGTCGTGGACCTGCTGGGCCTCGGCCATGTGCTCGACCGGCGGCCGGCTAATCTGTCCGGCGGCGAAAAGCAGCGCGTCGCCATCGGGCGCGCGCTGCTCGCGAGTCCGCGCGTGCTGCTGATGGACGAGCCGCTGGCGGCGCTCGACAATCTGCGCAAGACCGAAATCCTGCGTTACGTCGAGTGCCTGCATGACGAGATCAAGGTCCCCATCGTGTACGTGACGCATGCGGTCGAAGAAATCGTGCGCCTTGCTGACGTGGTGGTGCTGATGGCCGAAGGCAAAGTGCTCGCCACCGGCAAGCCGAGCGAGGTGATGGGGCGGGCGGAATTGCGCGCGCACACGGGCATCTTCGAGGGCGGCACGGTGATAGACGCAAAAGTCGTCGCCCACGACCTGAAATACGATCTCACCACGCTGGAGTTTTCCGGTGGCGAGCTTATCGTGCCGGGCGTCGATGCATTGCCCGGCGAGGCGATGCGGCTGCGCGTGAGGGCGCGCGACGTTTCAATTGCACTGACGCGGCCCACTGATATCAGCCTGCTCAATGTCTTGTGCGGACAGGTCGTCGAAGCGGTGCCCGGCGACGACTCCACGTGCAACGTGCGTGTCGATATCGGCGGCGTCCAGCTGGCGGCGCGCATCACGCGCTTGTCGGCGGACCGGTTGGGGTTACAGCCTGGGCGCGAGGTCTACGCCATGATCAAGGCCATCTCGCTTGATCGTTAGCCGCCGCTCCTAGCGTTGACGCGGGCCGTCTTGGCAGCCCCTTCGATATTGCTGCATTTGCACATAAGTCGCTCCGCTTGCGCGAGAACGGTACTCCCAAATTGCGGTTATGCTGCGATAACAAAATCTGATATCGGCGCCTGTGCTAATTTGCTATAAATACGGCTATAAGAAAAGAAGCTTGTTACAGGAGGAGTCGCAATTGCCATGCATCCGAGTGGTTTTGCATAAGCGAATCGATGTCATTTCCCGTGCTGTTCCGGCACGCCGCGAATTCGCCATCTCATCCATTGTTACTGCCGTCAATTTGAAAAACCGAGGAGGAGTTCGCCTATGAGCACGCCAACACGCGTCAAACCGCAAGCGAAAACACAAGGCGTGCCCCCACCGGACGGCACTGATTTGCAATCGCGCGAACGCCGGCATTTTCTGCGCAAAGGCGCGGCAGTGGCCGGCACGGCGCTCGCCGGCGGCGCGGTAGGCGCATCGGTCGCGCATGCGGCGCCGCTCGAAATTGCCGAGTCGAGCAAGTCGATGGGCAAGCCGATTCCCGCGACCGAATACGGCATGCCGTCGAAATTCGAGAAGGACTACGTGCGCGTGCGCACCAATGTATTCGTCAACCGCCAGAACCAGTCGGACTGGAGTTTCACTCCGCTGCAGTATCAGCAGGGCATGGTGACGCCGAACGGAGTGGTCTACGAGCGCCATCACAATGGCACGCCGGACATCAACCCGGACATGCACAAGCTGGTCATCCACGGCATGGTGAAACAGCCGCTCGTGTTTACGATGAACGACATCATGCGCTATCCCTCGGTGTCAAAGTTCTATTTCATGGAATGCTCCGGCAACGGGCTCACTGACTGGACGAAGCCTGCTTCGTCCACGGTGCAGCAAACGCACGGGTTGCTGTCGTGCGGGCAATGGGTGGGCGTGCCGCTGTCGACGCTGCTTGACGAAGCGGGCCTCGCGCCCGGCGCGAAATGGCTGCTGGTGGAAGGCGCCGACGGCGTCGGTCACACGCGCAGCATTCCGCTCGAGAAGGCCATGAGCGACGGCCTTCTCGTTTATGCGTTGAACGGAGAAATGCTGCGGCCGGAGAACGGCTATCCACTGCGCGCCTTTTTCCCGGGCTGGGAAGGCAACGTCAACGTCAAATGGCTGCGCCGCATCAAGGTCGGCGACCAGCCGTGGCATTTTCGCAGCGAAACGGCGCGTTACACGGACCCGATGCCGGACGGCAAATGGCGGCAGTTCAGTATGGAGATGGACACCAAGTCCGTCATCACCGCGCCATCGGGAGGACAGAAACTGGCGGCGACCGGCATGCATGAAATCCGCGGCTTCGCATGGTCGGGCCGCGGCAAGATCGCGAAAGTCGACGTGTCGGTGGACGGTGGCAAGAATTGGCGCGAGGCGGCGCTCGAAGAACCCGTGCTCGACAAATGCCTGACTACTTTCAAGTTGCCATGGAACTGGGATGGACGGCTGGCGGTGCTGCAGAGTCGGGCTATGGACAGCAATGGTTACGTGCAGCCGACGATCCAGGAGATCGGCGCGCACCGCGGCATCCACCCGTACGCGTTCGTGCAGCACCATAATGGCATCCAGAGTTGGGCGGTCACTGAAAAAGGGGAGGTGAGCAATGTCATCGCGTCTTGAGATTTGCATCGTCGCCGCAGCGATCGCCGGCGTTGCGGGCCTCGCGGCGGCCCAGGACAAACCACATTTCGGCACGCCGATCAGCGAAGCTGAAATCGCGCCGTGGAATATCGATATCCGCACCCCCGATGGCAAGGGCCTGCCGGCAGGCGGCGGCACCGCAGCCCAGGGCGAGCAGATTTACAACGGAAAATGTCTCGCCTGCCACGGCGCCAAGGCGGCCGGCGGCGCGGTCTATGGCTCCATGGTCGGCGGCATCGGTTCGTTTAAGACGGAGAAGCGGGTCCTGACACCCGGCAGCATGTATCCATATGCGCCGATCCTGTATGACTACATTTACCGTGCGATGCCGATGGACAAGCCGCAGACGCTGACGCCAAACGAGGTGTACGCGCTGTCCGCTTATATCCTCAACCTGAATGGCCTGATTGCGGCCGACGCAGTGATGAATCAGACCACGCTGCCGCAGGTCAAGATGCCCAACGCCGGCAACTTCTATGTCGATGACCGGCCGGACACCAAGGCGGTGCGCTGTATGACCAACTGCAGATAGCCGCATCAGCCTTAACAAAAAAAGCGGACGCGAGTCCGCTTTTTTGTTGGCCTGAGTTGAGCCTGCTCAGGACGTCGTTGGATTTTGCGGCGGTGCCTGCACGTGGCGCGACAACGGCAATTTGCGCGAATAGCGCAATCCCGCGGCGAGCGCGAGCAGCGTGAATGCACTCGGGCCGTGATAGCTCGCGTGCGCGAGCTGGAGTTCCCAGCCGAAACCGAGCACCAAGCCAGCTTCAAGCCAGGACGCCTTGCGGTTCAGCAGAAGGTAGCCTGAGGCGCACAGAGCGGCCACGAAGACCGACCACGATCCAACCAGGCTGATAACAGAACCGACGCCGCCGACCCACGGGTCGACCCACATGCGGTCGAGAAAAAAACGGATTTTGTCCGCATCGGGCCCGGTCAGGGTGCCGGCGTCGACCAGTTCCTTGAGCACGATCAATTCGCGCCCGAGCGCGATGCCGCCGATGCTGTCGAGCACGGTGTAGTAAGTCATGAAGACGATGGTCGCGATGCGCGCCGCCCACGCGAGCGGCATGACACGCGCAGACGCGTCACGATTGAAACTGTCGGTGAGCAGGAGCAGGCCGAATGAAACGACCACGACCAGCGGCGTCTGCAGCATATGCAGCAGGAACCACCATTCGGGGCCGAAATAAGCAATTGCGTTGAAATACGGATCGCCTGCCTGCGGATGCGATAGAAAGCTCGTCATGCCGGGCTTGAGCGTGAAATGCGCGGGATGGAAGAGCTCTATCGCGGCGAGCAGGAGAGGCGCGACGACGAGGCTCAGGATGGCCAGACCTCGATTTGGATGATGAACCATAGTTCTCTCCCTGACATTCGGTGCTGCCGCGGGCTGCCGTGCCGGCGGCGGTGCTGCATTGCCCCTTGGGCCCGGCGCGAACCGGCACGCTACTTCGGACGGAAAAACTGCGCGAGCGAACGTTCGTCGGTGCGCGCCTGATAGCTGATATTCTTTTTCATTGCCCACGTGACGAATTGATGGTGCAGAGGGATGATAGCGACGTCCGCCGCGGCGACTGTGGCGGCTTCGCGCGCCATTACCTCGCGTTTCTTGTCGTCAACGGTGGCGAGGGCCTGCTCGACCAGATTGTCGAGTTTGGGGTTGGAATAGTGCGCCCAATTCCAGGCGCCATTGCCCTTGTCCTTGTCGGGCGTCACCAGGAGCGCGCGCATCGCGAGGTCGGCCGCGTATGAGCCCCACCCGAGCATCGCGAAACTGAATTGCTGGTCCCGCGCCTTCGTCAGATAGACATTGAACGGCATGGCCTCGACGCTGCACTTAATGCCGATGCGCGAGAGCATCTGCGCCACGGCCTGAGCGATTTGATCGTCATTAATGTAGCGGTCACTGGGTGCTGACACCTTCATGGCAAATCCGTGGGGAAAGCCGGCTTCCGCCAGCAGTTTTTTCGCGCCTTCCGGGTCGAACGCTTCGGACTTCAGGTCGGGATGGCCGAATATCTGCGGTGAGACCACGCTGGCGGCCGGTACTGCCACGTTTTCCATTGCTCGCTCGACCAGCGCCTTGCGGTTGATGGCCTTCGAAATTGCGCGACGCACCCGCACGTCCATGAACGGGTTTTTCGCCAGCGGTTTGCCGTCGAGATCGGTGACGAATGGCGGCTGCGCGCGGTATTGATCCATATGAAAGAATATGGTGCGCCATGACACCGTCTGCTCTATGCGCAGGTTCGTATCGGCTTTCAGGCGCGCGAGATCCGATGGCGGCACGTTTTCGATCACGTCGATGTCGCCTGACAGCAGCGCAG
>JBDSSV010000514.1:0-4575 GCA_039928535.1 Burkholderiales bacterium | reverse complement strand
AACTCTATCGCCAGATGAATCCGGCAACGGCGCATAATGAGCGGGTGCTGAAAAGTGAAATGAATAGTCGCCGCAAACTGGTTATTGGGCTTGCTGCCAGCGCGTTAGCATCGCCATGGACCGTTTTCGCTCAACCGCAAAGCAGGGTTTGGCGCATCGGCTACCTTGCTACCAGCGATCCCGCAACGTCGCCGCAGCTCGAAGCTTTACGCAACGGGTTGCGCGAACGCGGTTATGTCGAGGGAAAAAACCTCCAGATCGAATATCGCTGGGCCGAGGGCTCGATCGAGCGCCGCCCGGAACTCGTAGCGGACCTCGTACGGCTTAAGGTCGAAATTATCCTCGCTTTTGGCACACCGGCTGTATTGGCCGCCAAGCAGGCGACCGCGACTATCCCCATCGTCATGGTGGGCGTTGGCGATCCCGTGCATTCCGGCCTAGTCGCGAGCCTTGCGCGGCCGGGCGCGAACATCACCGGTGTGTCCAACTTTGCAGCCGAGCTGACCGCCAAGTTGGTGGAGTTGCTCCAGCAGGTTGTGCCGGGAATCACGCGCCTGGCGGTCCTGCGCAATCCGTCCAACGCGGTTGCGGCCCGCCAGATGCAGTACGCGCAGACCGCTGCCCAATCGCTGGGCGTGCAACTGCAGGCGTTCGACGTGCGCAGTCCTGCGGATTTTGACAATGCGTTCGCCGAGATGGTTAAAGCGCACGTTTCCGGGGTGGTGGTTCTCGGCGAACCCATGTTCACGGGTAACTCACGGCGCATTGCGGAATTGGCGCTGAAATCCCACTTGATCTCGATTCATAACAACCGGATTTTCCCGGCGGCCGGCGGCCTCCTGTCGTATGGACCCGTACTGGACGAGCTCTGGCGACTTGCAGCGATCTACATAGACCGGATACTCAAGTGCGCCAAACCGGCCGACCTGCCGGTAGAACAGCCGACCAAGTTTGAATTGGTGATCAATAAAAAAACCGCCACCGCGCTCGGCATCAAGGTTTCCGATTCGGTCATGGCGCGCGCCGACATGATCATCGAGTGATCATCTAGAAAATTGCGCGCACGACCAGCGAGCCGCCGCTCAGTATCAGCAGCGACCCTATCACCTGCATGAGCCGCTTGCGCGACAGGGTCACGTGCATATGGTGGCCGATCCAAAGGCCCGCGAACATCGGCAGCGCCAGGATGGCGGCCATGGTCAGCACGCCGTCCTGCGCAAACAGGCCGGCTAGCGCGAACAGCGTAATGCGCGTGCCGGTGGTGATGAGGAATACTATCGACATGGTCGCGCGTACTTGCGCCACGTCGAGTCCGCGCGCACCGAGATAGATCACGTACAGCGGGCCGGCGGCGCCGAATAATGCCGAGATGACACCGCCGACGGAACCGACCGGCAATGCCCACCAGCGGCTGAGTTTAAAGGAAGGTTCGCGGCCGCTTGCGGCATACAGGCCGTAGGCGAGCACGAAAACGCCGAGCGCGGTCATGATCAGATCGCCGGGCAGACTGACGAGCAGAAACACGCCCGCCACGATGCCGACCAGCATGCATGGCACCAGCCACGCGAGCTCGCGTTTGGCGATCGTCGCGTGGAACTTGAAGCCGGTGCGCAGTGCGGCGCCGAAGTCGAGCAGCACGAACATCGGGATCACGAACTTGAGCGGCAGCACATGCGCGAGCAAAGGCACCGCAAGTATGGTCGAGCCGAAGCCCGTTATGCCGAAGACAACAAACGCGCCGGCGACGACCAGCGCGGCGAAAAGCAGGGTTTCGGGAGGCGGCAGCATAGCGCTCGTATTTGGGTTCCGAGTATAGCGTCTGACAGGTAAAATGCTGTTTGCAGAAAGGCGTGAGGCGTGAGGCGTGAGGAGGACAAGCGCGCAGCGCGTTCGCTTTTGCCTAACGCCTAACGCCTAACGCCTAACGCCTAACGCCTAACGCCTAACGCCTAACGCCTAACGCCTAACGCCTAACGCCTTACTTTTCACCGCATGACTCAACTCATACTCATCCGCCACGGCGAAACTGTGTGGAACCGCGAACACCGCATGCAAGGGCACTCCGACAGCCCGCTGTCCGAAACTGGCCTGACCCAGGCGCAGCTGTTGGCGCAGCGCCTTAAGGACATCCGGTTCACAGCGCTTTATTGCAGCGACTCCGGGCGCGCGCACCACACGGCGCGCACGGTCGCCGAAGTCACCGGCCACAAGCTGATCGTCGAGCCGCGGCTGCGCGAGCGACACTTCGGCGTATTCGAAGGGTTGACCGGGCCCGAAATGGCAGCGCAGCATCCGGAAGCCTATGCGCGCTTCAAGAGCCGCGATCCGCACTATGCAGTCCCCGGCGGCGAGAGCGCGACCGCATTTCGCGACCGCGCGCTCGCCTGCCTGACTGAAATCGCCGGCCGCCATGCGAACGAGCTGGTAGTCATCGTCACTCATGGACTGGTCTGCGACGTCGCCTACCGCGCCGCGAACGGCATCGACCTGATGGCGCGGCGCGAGTTCGATCTCGTCAACGCGGGGCTCAACCGCTTTCGTTTCGAAAACGACAAGTGGCATTCCGAAGTCTGGGGCGACGCCAGCCACCTCAATCCAGCACTCACCACGGTGACATAATGAAACCAATTTCCGATCTCGACGGCGTCACCCAGGCGCGCGCAGTATGGGATTTCACCGCCGGCGACGCGCGCCGTTTTTTCGACCGCGTCAGCCTGCTGCGCGATACCGCGCAAAGTTTCCTCGACCGCGGTATCCCGACCGATTTCGTAATGCTGATTCACGGGCCCGCCACGCAGTTCGCGGCGAAGACGCACGCGGGCACCAAGTTCGAGAAAGCCGGCTGCACGACGCTGCCGGAGATCCACGCTTTGCTCGCCTCGCTGCCCGCGGTGGGCGTGCGCATCGAAGTGTGCCTGATCGCGATGGAGCGCAGCCTGGTCGCGCGCGAGAACTTGATCGGGTGCGTCGCGGTCGAAGACAACGTGTTCATCAACAGTATCGCGCTGCAAAACAAGGGCTACGCCTGCATGCAGGTGGATTGATGGCGGCCGCGCGCGCGGTTACCGTGCTCGTCCACGGCCTGTGGACGCACGGCGTGCTGATGGAGCCGCAGCGCTACTTGCTCGGGCGCATGGGTTTCGAAACAATGTGTTATTCCTATCCTTCCGTGCGTTTTACACTGACCGAAAATGCGCACGGCCTCGCGCACTTCGCGCGCGCGCTGGCGGCGCCTGCGGTCAACTTCGTCGGCCACAGCCTGGGCGGCCTCGTCATCCTGCGCATGCTCGAGCGTGAAACAGGACTGCCGCCCGGCCGCATTGTTTTGCTCGGTTCGCCCTATGGCGGAACGTTTGCCGGCACCGCGCTTGCCGCCAGTGAACTGGGCTCGCGTATGGTCGGCCGCAGCATGCGCGAGTGGCTTGAGACGCCGCGTCCCGAACGGTTTGCGGGACGCGAGATCGGCGTGCTCGCCGGTACTCAGAGCATAGGGTTGGGGCGCGTTTTCGCGCCTGCCTTGCCGGCCCCTAACGATGGCGCAGTGACGGTTGCCGAAACGCGGCTCGCTGCCGCCAGCGATCACATCGAGCTGCCGGTCACGCATACGGGCATGCTGTTGTCGCGCCGCGTCGTGCGCCAGGTCGGCGCGTTCCTGCGCGACGGCAGGTTCGAGCACCGCTCCCAGGCACGTCATGCGTAAGCTCGTTTGCGCGCTGGTTGCCGGCGCCGTGTTGATTGCGGCCGGCTGCAGCAATCTCGGCTACTACATGCAGTCCATCGAAGGACAATTGACTCTGCTGCAGAGCCGGCAGCAAATCGACGGGCTGCTCGACGATCCGGCGACGCCGGCGGAGCTCAAGACGCGCCTGCAGCTGGCGCTGAAGATCCGCGATTTCGCGAGCAGCGAATTGCACCTGCCCGACAACCAGAGCTACCGCAGCTATGCGAACCTGCAACGGCAGTTCGTCGTTTGGAACGTGTTTGCCGCCGCGGAATTCTCGATCGAGCCCGAGCAGTGGTGCTTTCCGATCGCCGGCTGCGTCGGCTACCGTGGCTATTTCACGCAGGCGGGCGCC
Organism: Burkholderiales bacterium; assembly: GCA_039928535.1. GTDB lineage: Bacteria > Pseudomonadota > Gammaproteobacteria > Burkholderiales > SG8-41 > PALSA-1004. The sequence goes on along the minus strand of JBDSSV010000514.1, from coordinate 499 downwards.
GACGAGTTCGCGAGCGGCTTGCGCGAGCACGGCCTCGACGTGTTCGTCGGCGGCGTGCCCGCGTATTCGACGCTGGGGTGGTTCGACGATCCGGTGCTCAACACCTTCGTCAATTATTCCGAGCACGAGATCGCGCGCCTGCTGTTCCACGAGCTCGCGCACCAGGTTGCGTACGCCGGCGGCGATAGCGAATTCAACGAGTCGTTCGCCGTCACCGTCGAGACCGAAGGCGTGCGCCGCTGGATAGACCGCCACGGCGACGCCAAGATACGCGCGGATTTTGCGCGCGCGCAGGTGCGGCGCGCGCAGTTCGCGGCGCTGGTCCTGAAATATCGCGAACGGCTGGGCGAGCTTTATGACTCCGGCGCGCCGGCCGCCGCAATGCGCGAGCGCAAGGCCGCTGTGTTCGCCGAGCTGAGCCGTGAATACCAGGCGCTCAGGACGGAATGGGGCGGCTTCAAGGGTTACGACAAATTTTTCGACGATCCGAACAACGCGA
>JBDSSV010000513.1:0-2577 GCA_039928535.1 Burkholderiales bacterium | reverse complement strand
TCGCCGACGAAGCGCACTCGCCCCTGCGCCAGCACGGGATGCAACGGCTTCTTCATCGCGAGGCCGTCTTTGCCCGGAAAATTGACGACGTTGGGCAGCGATTTATAACCCGCCGTCTGGGCGTCCGCACCGGTGAATATCGCGAGTACGCCCGGATGCTTCAACGCCCTCGCGGTATCGAGGCTGACGATTTCAGCGTGCGCGCGGTCGGCCCGCAGAAAAACCGCGTGCAACTGGTCCGGCAGGTTCCAGTCCGCGGTGTAGCGGCCGTGGCCGGTGGTTAAGCGTTGATCTTCGCGGCGCGACATAAGTTGAAGTATGCGTGATTCAATTTTTCGCGCAAGCATTCCTTGCGACCCGAGTTACTCACGCCTGCCAGACCCCATACCCCGCTTCCCGCAGCGCGATCGCGAGCTCGACTTCCATTTCACACGCTGCGGCGTACGGCATCGGGTTGTAGCATTCGTAGAGCTCGGGCAGCAGCCGCTGACCATACTTCTGCACGTAGCGGTTAGCGCGCGCGCCGGCCTTGTGCTTGTCGAACCGCGTATCGGGATCGAGTCCGGTCATGCCGACATATACGCAGGGCTTCAGCGGATCGTAGTCGGGATTGCACTTTTTGAACTTCGATTCGTAGAGCACGTCCTTGGACAGCAGGACGACATAAACGTAATGATGATGGCGCGCCGCCACGGTGTCGCCGCTATCCCGCGGTAATGCCCGCCTCGCGCACGACGCGGATCCACTTCGCGATCTCGCCTTTCAGAAATGCGGCGAACGATGCGGATGATTCGGCATACGGCCGCGAGCCGTCGGTCGCAAGCAGCGTGGCCAGTTCCGGCACGCCGAGAATGCGCGTTAATTCGCGATGGAGCCGCGCAACGATGGCGGGCGGAGTCGCCGCATGCGTCACCAACCCGTTCCAGATTAAAATTTCATAGCCGGGCACGCCCGATTCCGCGATCGTCGGCATGTCCGGCAGCAGCGGCCAGCGTTCCGCCGTCGTCACCGCCACCATGCGCAGGCGTCCTGCCTTGATATGCGGCAGCGACGAAAACGGATTATTGAACGCGACCGCGGTCTCGCCGCTCAACACGGATATGGTTGCAAATGCACTGCCCTTGTACGGGACATGCAGGAGCTTGACGCCGGCCAGCATGTTAAATAGCTCGCCGCCGAGATGCGAAGCCGTGCCCGACCCGGCAGAGCCATACGCGATCTGTCCCGGCCGCGCGCGGGCGAGCGCAACCAGATCCTTGACCGCGCGCACCGGCAGCGACGGATGCACGATCAACGCGCCCGGCGCGATCGTGATACGCGTAAGCGGCGCGAAATCACGCAACGGATCGAACGAAAGTTTTTTATACAGCGCGGGCGCGACCGTGAACACGGTACTGACGAGATAAAGCGTGTGCCCGTCGGGCGGCGCTTTCATCATGAGTTCGGAGGCGATGATGCTGCCGCCGCCGGGCCGGTTTTCGACGATCACCTGTTCGCCCAGCGCCTCGCTCAAACGCTGACCGACGATGCGCGCGGCGCCGTCGTTGCCGCCGCCCGGCGCGAGAGGGACGATCAGACGCAATGGATGGCTCGGATAATTCTGGGCATACGCGGGACAGCTCAAGCTTGCAACCATGACCAGCAACCGCACGCTTCCGGATTTACAGATCATGGAATCCCGCGCGTGCGGCCGCCGTCGACATTGATCGCAGTACCCGTAATCATCGCCGCCTGGCGCGAAGCGAGGAACACCGTGAGGCCGGCGATATCTTCGGGCACGACCACGCGCCCCATCGGCACTTCGCGCACGAGGTGTTTCGTCGCTTCCTCGATCGACTCGCCGCGCTCGCGCGCCGTGATGTTGACGAGCTCCGTCCAGCGGCCGGTGTCGGTCGAACCCGGGCAGATCGCGTTGACAGTGATGCCGAACGGGCCGAATTCATTGGCGAGCGCCTTCGTAATGGAGAGCGTGCCGAGGTTGATCGGACCGGACATGACCGACGGGCCGCCGGGCTCGCGGCCGCGGGTACCGGAAATATTGATGATGCGCGCCTGCTTCGATTGCTTGAGATGCGGCAGCGCTTCGCGCGTCATGCGAATCAGCCCCAGCGGCTTCACCGCGAAATAGCGCTCCCATGCATCGTCGGGAATCTGCTCGAGGCGGCCGCGATAGGCGCCGCCCGCGCAGTTGACGAGGATATCGACGCCGCCCAACTCCTTGATGCCGGCAGCTATCGCCGGTTTGATGTGGCTCGTGCCTTTTTCCAGATCGAGCGGCACTACGCATACGCGCAGATCCTGGTATTTTTTTCGCAGTTCCGCCGCCAGCGCCTCGCATAGCGCCGTATCGCGCCCGAACAGCGCGAGGTTGACTCCTTCGGCCGCGAGGGCCAACGCAATCGCGCGGCCGATGCCGCGGCTCGCGCCGGTGACGATGGCGGATTTCATAGGAGATGGGTAATGGGTGATGGAAGAGATGGGCGATGGATACTTGCCCATTAACCATCACCCATTCATCTAGCCGCGTAGATTTCGATCAGCTTGCGTTCGGCTTTCAGATTCCACGCGCCGTCCTGA
>JBDSSV010000512.1:0-3516 GCA_039928535.1 Burkholderiales bacterium | reverse complement strand
CGGCCACAACTTCCGCGCGTAGCGCGTCGGGCGTGCCGCCGCTCACTTCGATGCCGAGTGCGGCGAGCCGCGCCTTCAGGTCGGGCTGTTCCAGCACCGCGATCGTTTCGCGATTAAGGCGCGCGATGATTTCTTTCGGCGTGCCGGCCGGCGCGTACAGCGCATAGTCCGTGTTCGACTGAAATCCGGGCAGGCCGGCTTCGCTGATCGTCGGCACGTCCGGCAATTGCGCCGAGCGTTGGGGACTCGCGACGGCGAGCGCGCGCAGACGGCCGCTTTTGATGTGAGGCAAATGCGCCGGCATACTGTCGAGCGCCATCGAGACCCGGCCTTCGATGAGATCGGGCAGCAGCAGCGCCGAGCCTTTGTACGGCACGTGCACGAGGTCGACGCCCGCCCTCTGCTTGAACATCTCGCCGGTGAGATGAATATTCGAGCCGGTGCCGGAAGAAGCGAAAGTCAGTTGCCCCGGCTTCGCCTTCGCCAATGCGATCAGCTCCTTGACTGACGTGACTCCCAGGCTGGGCGCCACGACCAGGACGATGGTGCCGTAGCCGATCTTGCTGACAGGCGCCAGATCGCGCCGTATGTCAAAGTCCTTGCGGTAATAGATCTGTGCGATCAATGCCGCGCCAATCGGCCCGATGAGCAGCGTATAGCCGTCGGGCGGACTTTTTATCGCGAGCTCGGTGCCGATCGTCGTGCCGGCACCGGGCCTGTTATCAACCACCAATGATTGCCCCAGGCGCGCAGCGAGCCTTTCGCTGACGGCCCGCGCCACAATATCCACGCCGCCGCCCGGCGGGAAAGCAGCGATAACCCGAATGGGCTTGGTCGGATAATGCATGGTCGCTTGCGCGGCAGTCGGGACGGCAGCCGGCGCGGCCGCCATTGCGTTCCCGGCCATGCCTGGCAGTGCGAAGCTGATTGCGGCGGCAAGTAGGCGCATGCGAGTTTTCCCGGTGATGAAGCGTTGGAGTCTGGACATTTTATCCGACGCCGCATGAGGCTGGTGCTTAAGCGGTCATCTGCGGAGGATGATAGAGCTAGACCCTAATCCGCTATTGCAGGGCGGCAGACCGTATTGCGCCACAGGGTCCGGGCCGTCACCTACGATTTATTGGCCGCCGACAGGTAGGCCTGCCAATCTTCCACCCGGACCCGCGCGACCAGCACAGGCCGGCGGCCAACGATCCTGAAGATGCCGCACTCGCCCTCCTCGAGAGAAGGATTATCGCCTGCCAAATTGTCGAAAGCACTGCTATGGCCGACGATGAGGCGATTGGTGCCCGGCTGCGGGGGTGTCGCCATGATTGCGATGAGTGGCGCGAAATTCATGACGCTCTTGAAGCTGCCATCGGCGTGCCCGAGAACTGCATTGTCGGCGCGTGCGTGTCCGGCGATCGTCCGCGCCGTTTCCAGCGTCCGGCAAAACGGGCTCGCGATCGATTCTCCGAGCCGTATCCCGAGTTTGCGCAAGGCCTCGCCGATAGCGCGGGCCTGCGCCCTGCCAAGCTCGGTGAGCGGAAGCTGCGTGCTGCAATCAGTGAGGACGATCCGGTCCTGGGATTCGGTGACGTTTGTTACACGCGCCGTGTGCCGGAACAGCAGGGTGTATCCCCCGCCCTGCAGCGCCCGAATCAGCGCCGCGCCTTTCAGCTCCGGTAGTGGATTGCAGAGGCCGTTCATTGGCGCGAGTGCGACTACTGAAAGGAGCATTGCCGCGATGATCAACGGGAGTCGCGATAGCACCGTCGTATATACGGGAGTGTGCAAGGGCATGGTGGATTCTAGCGTAGCGCGATTTTGCCGGGGGTAGCCCGGTGGCTCGTCGGCATCCTGCCGCGCGAGATTTCAACCCCAACTGCGCTGGTTGGATTTGTGTCGGCGAAGGCGAAATCGCCGGAAGCGGCGAAGGCGTTGTTGAAGTATCTGTCGTCGCCGGAAGCGGCGGAGGTTTACAAGGCTATGGGGATGCAGGCGGGAAGAGGATTGAGTAGATATAAAGTCGTGTTCTGTTCTCAATTATTTGTCCTGATGTAATCCCCGGAGAGCCTTTCATTTGTAGCTACAAATGGAGTATAGTAAGCGCATGGACTTTGAGTGGGATGCTGGCAAAGCCGCCGTCAATTTGCGCAAGCACCATGTTAGCTTTGAGGATGCCACACGGGTGTTTCTCGACCCGCACCGAATTGAAACCTACGACGGTCGGGATGCTTCCGGTGAAGATCGCTGGAAAACCGTGGGCATGGTGGAACCAGCGTTGCTCGCGGTCGCATACACCGTGCGCGGCAAAAACGGCGACATCATCCGATTGATTTCAGCGAGAAAGGCCGATGCTCATGAGCGCACGCAATACCGTGAAATTTAAATTGGACATCAAGAACGCGAAACCGGTGACTGCGGTACAGCGCAGGCGCCTGACCGCCGTCGCCGCGATGCCCGACACGGAAATCGACTACTCCGATATTCCGCGGCAGACACGGCCCGTGCTGTGGACGCGGCCCAGCGCGCTGGTTCCCACCGAGAACAAGCAGCAAATAACTCTGCGACTCGATGCGGACGTGGTGAGTTTTTTCAAAAAAACGGGCAAACGCTATCAAAGCCGCATTAATGCAGCTTTACGTGAATACGTAAAGGCGCATCGTAAAAGCGCCTGACGATCCGCTTGTATTACGGTGGCGCACGCCAGGCAGCATGATGTCCGCACTGCAACGTAACGATGCAATCCTGGTGAACTACCAGGACTATCACTAGGAGACGGTTATGGCGCGTATGTTTAACCCCCCGCACCCGGGTGAGGTGCTGCGGGAATTTCTGCCCGACGGGATGACGATCGAGGACGTGGCGCGGCGCCTCGGCGTATCGCGCGTTCAGTTGTCCCGCGTTCTTAATGGCCGTTCGGCCGTCTCGGCTGATATGGCCATCCGGATTGGCGTGCTGACCAGCACGACGCCGGAATCGTGGCTCACGAGTCAATCCAAGTGGGACCTATGGCAAGCGTCCCAAAAGCCGCGCCCGGCCATCGCGCCGTTTCGTCGCGCCGCTTGATCGCACCGCGCGCGAATTTAAATCGTTGCCGGGGGTAGATTCAGACAAGAAAACCATGCTTCCCATTTTGCGATTGCTGGCTTCACGACGCTGCCCATTGAGTCCCACTCGTGATCCGCTGGGTACCTCTGGCGAGGAAAGGTGTTCGGTTGTGACCCGTTAGCGGAACGCCTGTTTGCGTGAACAACCGACTAAGCCCCGTTCTGATTCAGTGTCTACGGCCACAGCCAATTATCCCGCGTAAAAATGCTTGCAGTCGGCACCGGGGCGCGGGTCGGGGACCTGTTTAAACTCGCAACCCTCAACGTGTTTTCTCATTCTTTAGGGAGTTCCACCGACGCCGAACTGAACCGAACAGACGATTTTCAGATGTAACACGTTGTTACAAGCGTCCGCTGACAGCATCCATGGCGCGTTATAGAACGAGCCATGAAAAAATTGCTGCTATTAATGACGTTGCTGCTG
>JBDSSV010000511.1:0-6894 GCA_039928535.1 Burkholderiales bacterium | reverse complement strand
GTGTTCGGCAAAGTGACCGGCGGCACAGACATAGTAGACAAGATCAAGGGCGTCAAGACAGGCAACAAAGGTGGTCACCAGAACGTGCCCGTCGATGATGTCGTGATCGAGAAAGCGGAAGTGGTCTAGGATTCAGGATCCGGGATTCAGGATTCGGCCTTAAAGCACTCGAGCTATTTGCTGGTTCCTGACTACTGAATCCTGATTGCTCAAAAATGCACAGCATTTTTGTCTCCGATCTGCATCTCTGCCCTTCCCGTCCCGCCATCAACCAGACGTTTTTCGACTTCATCCGCGGTCCCGCCGCGCTGGCTGAAGCGCTGTATATCCTCGGCGACCTGTTCGAGTACTGGGCGGGCGACGACGATGACGATCCGTTCAATGCGTCCGTACTGGCTGCTTTACGCGTCCTCAGCAACAGCGGAATTGCACTGTACCTGATGCATGGCAACCGCGATTTTCTGATCGGCGAACGGTTCGCTGCCGCGTGCAGCGCGAAAATATTGCCCGACCCGACGTTGATCGATCTTTACGGAATGCGCACGCTATTGATGCATGGCGACACGTTGTGCACAGAAGATACCGGTTACCAGGAATTTCGCACCAAGGTGCGCAATTCGCAATACCAGAAGCAGTTTCTCGCGCGGCCCCTCGACGCACGCAAAGCGATCATCGCCGGTCTGCGTGCGGAGAACGTCGAGAAAAAGCAGTCGAAGTCCGAAGCCATCATGGACGTGACGCCAGCGACGGTTGAGTCCGTCCTGCGCGAATACGTTTACCCGCGCATGATCCACGGCCATACTCACCGTCCGGCGCAGCACCGGCATATCGTCGACGGACACGAATGCGAGCGCTGGGTGCTGGCCGATTGGTACGCGCGCGGCAGTTATCTGAAATGCGATGCGGCAGGGTGCACATCACTTGCGTTGTAAATCCGCTCTGCGTCAGCCGGCGAGCGCCTGCGCGAAATCCGCTTCGAGATCGGCATAATCCTCGATGCCGATCGACAGGCGTATCAGGGAATCGGCAATGCCCATCTCGGCGCGGCGCTGGGGCCCCATCTCCCAGTAGATCGTGTGGGCGACGGGGATCGCGAGCGTGCGGTTGTCGCCGAGGTGGCTCGATGAAATCACCAGCTTCAAGCGGTTGAGGAATTCGAAGCAATCAATACCGGCCGCGAGTTCGATACTCATCAACGCGCCGCAGGTTTTGAACCATGCGCCGGCAACCCGATGCTGCGGGTGGGCGGCCAGGCCCGGGTAAAACACCTTGGTAACGCGGGAATGCGCGGCCAGGAAATGCGCCAGCTTCTGCGCGTTCTCGCTGCATCTCTCCATGCGCAGCGCAAGCGTTTCGGCGCCCACTGCGATGCGGTGCGCGGGTTCGGCCGCCAGCGTGCTGCCGACGTCGCGCAATCCCTTCTTGCGTATCTGCAGGATGCCCCATTGCGCGGGCTTGGCCTGCTTGTAATTCTCGTAAATATTTGGAAAGCGCGTCCAGTCGAAAAGCCCGGTGTCGGTCACCGCGCCGCCGAGCGCATTGCCATGGCCGCAGATGGACTTGGTCAGCGAATTCACGACGAGACCCGCGCCGTGCTGCTTCGGCCGATACAGATACGGCGTGGTCATCGTGTTGTCAACAACGTAGAGCAAACCGCGGCTGGCGCAGAACTCGCCGATGCGCGCCAGGTCGGCGATCTGGGTGCAGGGGTTCGCAATGGTCTCAACGAACACCAGTTTCGTCTCCGGACGCACCGCGCGCGCCACGTTTTCCACGTCGGTGGCGTCGACGAAACTCACCTCGCAGCCCATTTCGCCGAAAGTGCCGAACAGGCTGTTGGTGTTGCCGAACAGGAACGAGCTCGACACGACGTGATCGCCCTTGCGCAGCAGCGCAATGAATACTGCCGCAATCGCGGCCATGCCCGTGCCGAAGCACACGGTCGCAATGCCGTCTTCCATCTTGTTGATTTTTGCTTCGACCGCCGCAGTGGTCGGATTGCCCTGGCGCCCGTACGCGTAGCCGGGCATCTCGCCTTTGAACACCTTCGCCAGATCGCGCGCGTCGGGATAGCCGAACGCCACCGCGACATGCATGGGCTTGTGCACGGAATTGTGCTCGATCGGCGACTCGAGATCGGAGTGCAGGATCGTCGTCGTAAAGCCGTTCTTCATTGCGTTTTCCCAAACAAAAAACCCGATCAGCTTGCGCGGACCGGGTTCTGGCTCGCTTTAGCCGTATTTATTTGTCGTCCGGTATATGAAGAAACTTCCACCGGCGGCGCCCGCAAGCTGATCTCAAATCGGCGCAGATCGAAAGTTACCCGCTCGCGGATAACTTGTCAAATTCACGTTCGCGCGCTTTAGTCTACGACCTCGAGGTTGAGATCGAGCTGCGATGCGGCGAACGCCGCCTGCTTGCTGCCCTCGCGGCGCTGCGCTTCGATGCCGTCGAGGTAGGCCTGCGTCACGTCGCCGGTGACGTATTTGCCGCTGAAGCACGAGTCTTCGAAATGAACCACTTTAGGATTGACCGACCGCACATCATCGATCAAGGCCGAGAGGTCCTGATAGATCAACTGGTCGGCGCCGATTTCACGCGCGATTTCGTCGTCGCTGCGATCGGTCGCGATGAGCTCGTCGCGCGTCGGCATGTCAATACCATAGACATTGGCGAAGCGCACCGGCGGCGCCGCGGACGCAAAGAACACCTTGCGCGCGCCCGCTTCGCGCGCCATCTGCACGATCTCGCGGCTGGTGGTGCCGCGCACGATCGAATCGTCGACCAGCATGACGTTCTTGCCCTTGAACTCCATGCCGATCGCGTTCAGCTTCTGGCGCACGGATTTTTTGCGTATCCCCTGCCCGGGCATGATGAACGTGCGGCCGATGTAGCGGTTCTTGATGAAGCCTTCGCGATACGGCAGGTTGAGACGGCCGGCTAGTTGCATAGCGGCCGGACGGCTGGAGTCCGGAATCGGTATCACAACGTCAATATCAAGTTGGGAGTACTCGCGTTTGATCTTGTCGGCGAGACTTTCACCCATGCGCAGACGCGTCTCGTACACCGAAATTCCGTCCATCACCGAATCGGGCCGCGCGAGATAGACATATTCGAAAAGGCAGGGATTAAGCGAGGAGTTGAGCGCGCATTGCTGGGAATAAAAATGGCCGTCTTCGTCGATGAAGATGGCTTCGCCTGGCGCGATATCGCGCACCAGCTCGAAGCCGAGCGCGTCGAGCGCTACCGATTCCGACGACACCAGATACTCGGTGCCATGCTCGGTCTCCATTTTTCCGTAGACCAGCGGCCGGATCCCGAACGGATCGCGGAAAGCGAGCAAGCCATAGCCGGCGATCATTGCCACTACAGCATAGGCGCCGCGGCAGCGCCGGTGCACGCCCGACACTGCGGCGAATATCGTCGCCGGATCGAGCTTGTAATTCGCCGCGCCTTCCTGCAGTTCATGGGCGAGCACGTTCAGCAGCACCTCGGAATCCGAATTCGTGTTGACGTGCCGCAGATCCTGGCGAAACAGATCACTTTTCAACTGATCGGTATTGGTGAGATTGCCGTTGTGTCCGAGCACGATGCCGAACGGCGAATTGACGTAAAACGGCTGCGATTCGGCGGCCGACCATGCGGAGCCGGCGGTCGGGTAGCGCGTATGGCCGATGCCGCAAGCGCCGAGCAGGCCGCGCATATTGCGCGTGCGAAATACGTCGCGCACCATGCCGCCGCCCTTGTGCATATGGAAGGTGGCGCCCTCGGCGGTGACGATGCCGGCAGCGTCCTGGCCGCGGTGCTGCAGCACCAGGAGCCCGTCGTAGAGTACCTGATTGACGGAGTTTTTTGCTACCACGCCTAATATGCCGCACATAACAGTCCCTACCCGTAGTTGATGTGCTTCGCCATATCGTCAGGCAACCAGACTTTAACCCAGTTGGCCAAAATTACCAGTGGTTCGCTCAACATCGCATGCCGCCATGCCGGCTGCCGCGGCAGCGTCGTCAGGCCCGCCAGCAAGACTGCGATCAGGACTATCGACAGGCCGCGCACCAAGCCGAACACCGCGCCCAGCGCACGGTCCGCGAACCCGAGCCCGGCAGTTTTGATCAGCCGCGACACGACCATCGCGATCAACGTCATGCCGACCAGCACGGCCAGGAACACGCCCAGAAATGCCGCGAACAGTCGCAAGGACGGGTTCGCCAGCGCCGCCGGCAGCTGCGGCGCGACTTCGCCCGCGAACATCTGCGCCACCACGAATGCGACAACCCATGACGCCAGCGACAGCAACTCGCGCACGAAGCCGTGCAGGATGCTCAATAAAACCGATACGCCGACGATTGCAATGAACGCGTAGTCTATCCACGTCATTTCGGGATGACGTTGCCGCTCAACCCGAGAGCTTTCAACTTGTCGCGCGCCTTGTCGGCGTCGCCGCGCGCAGTGAACGGGCCGGCCCGCACGCGCGTCACATTGCCTTTGGCCGTCGGCACTACCTCGGTGTAGGCCTTGACGCCAGCGGCCGTGATCTGGTCGCGCATCTGCCTGGCTTTGTCCGCATCGTTGAGCGCTGCCACCTGCACGACGTAACCCGCGGCGCCTTTGACTGCGGGCTTGATTTTTTCCGCCGGTTTCGGCGTCTCCGCGGCCTTGGCGTTCGCGTCGACGACGGGTTTTGCGAGCGGCTTCGCAGGCGCCACCGCGGCGACCTTGTCGGCCGCCTTCCTGGGCGGTGCGGCTTCAGTATCGTAAGCAGGCGGCACGCTGACAGGCGCGGCTTTCGCCGCAGATGCGGCGGCGGCCTTGGGTGTTTCCGGCTTGGGCGCCGGCGTTAAGGCAGCTTCCGCCTGCGCCGGGACTTCGGACTTGGCCGCAGGCGCGGGCGCGGCCTTCACGGCAGGCGCGACCGGGACTATCTTCGAGGTGAACGCGCCGGAATCCGGCGACGGTATCTTGATGCTGACGTCCTGGCTGACCGGTTTAGGCTCGTGATCGAGCACCATCGGCAGCAACACGGCGATGATGGTTACCAAGGCTATCGCGCCAACCAGGCGGCGGCGCGCGCGTTTTCTGAGCTGCAGCTCTTCTTCGCTAATCGATTTCGCCATGATGGTCCGGAGTTTTTACCTTAGAGTGCCTGACAGACAGCGCCTCACACGTTTAATTATGTCAGGCACTCTTTAGTTGCCGCTCCCGCATCACCGCGGCAACGGTAAGAAACGATCCGAAAACGATGATTTTATCATTATCGGCCGCTGTTTTACAGGCGGCATGCCATGCTGCAGCGACGCCGGGAAATTCAGTCACGGCTGCCGTCACGCCCGCGCCCTTCAGCGCCGCCCCGAGCTGCGACGCCGTTGCACCGCGCTCGCCTGCGGCGTCAGCGACCAGCCAATCGGTAATGTTGTCCTGTACTGCAGCGACGACGCCGGCAATGTCCTTGTCCCTGAACATGGCAAACACGGCAAACGTGCGTCCCCCTTTTGGCATCGCGCCCAGATTGAGCGCCAGCGCGCGTGCGGCGTGGGGATTGTGGGCAACGTCGAGGATGACCTGCGGCCGCCCGGGCAAAACCTGAAAACGCCCGGCGATTTCAGCTTGCAACAGCCCGCTGCGCAAATCCTGCGTAGTCACAGGCAAGCGTGTGCGCACCGCGTCGAGCGCAGTAATGCACGCGGCAGCATTGCCGAGCTGAAAAACCCCGCGCAGCGCCGGATAAGGCAGGCCGTGACGTTTACCGCCCGCGCCCCAATAGCGCCATTGTTGAGGTGTCGCTACATAGCCGAAATCGCGGTCTATTACCTGCAGATCCGCGCCGATGGCGCGCGCATGCGCGATCACGCTGACCGGCGGGTCCGCATCGGCGCAGATTGCCGGCCGGCCCGCGCGGAATATGCCCGCCTTCTCAAAACCGATCGCTTCGCGCGTGGCCCCAAGATAGTCCTGATGATCAAGATCGACGCTTGCCACCAGCGCGCAATCGGCATCAAACACGTTGACCGCATCGAGCCTGCCGCCGAGCCCGACTTCGAGTATCGCAACATCGACTTTGGCGGCGGCAAATGCCAGCACGGCGGCCAGCGTGCCGAATTCGAAATACGTGAGCGAGGTGTCGCCGCGCGCGGCTTCGATGCGCGCGAAGGCGCTGCACAGTTCGCCGTGACTGACGCACTTGCCGCCGATGCGCACACGCTCGGTGTAGTCCAGCAGATGGGGCGAGGTATAGCAGCCGACCCGGTAACCCGCATTGAGGAGAATCGCCTCCAGCATCGCGCAGCACGAACCCTTGCCGTTCGTGCCACCGACGGTAATGACGGTAAATCCAAGCGTCGACGGCAACGCGAGCTCTTGCGCCACCCGCGACACGCGATCGAGCCCCATCGCGATGGCCTGCGGATGCAGCTGCTCGAGATAGGCCAGCCACTGCGCGAGCGTGCGCTGCGCAATCTTGTCCACGAAACTGTCTTACGGGATGCGGGAGATCACGCTGCCGCGGGGAGCTTCTGGAGCAGCGTGATGACGCTCGCCAGCTTGTCGCGCATTTCGCGGCGGTCGACGATCAGGTCGATCGCGCCGTGGTCAAGCAGGAATTCAGAGCGCTGAAATCCATCCGGCAGCGTTTCGCGCACCGTCTGCTCGATCACGCGCGGTCCGGCAAACCCGATCAGCGCCTTGGGCTCGGCGAACACCACGTCGCCAATGAGCGCGAAACTCGCCGACACGCCGCCCATGGTCGGATCGGTAAGCACCGATATGAACGGCAGCTTCTCGGCGGCCAGCTGCGTGAGCGCCGCGCACGTTTTCGACATCTGCATCAGCGAGAGCAGCCCCTCCTGCATGCGCGCGCCGCCGCTCGCCGTGAAACACACGAACGGCAGCTTCTGC
>JBDSSV010000510.1:0-6896 GCA_039928535.1 Burkholderiales bacterium | reverse complement strand
AATGGCCACGATCGCCACTACCGTGAAACGCGATTTCAGCTTCATGGGGAAATTCCTGTTCGTCGGCATGATCGTGCTATTGCTCGCGATGATCGCGAACATGTTCCTGCAGATTCCGGCGCTGGCGCTGACGATTTCGTCTTTGGTCGTGGTGGTGTTCTCGCTGTTCCTGCTGCACGATGTAAGCCGCATCGTGAACGGCGGCGAGACCAATTACATCATGGCGGCCACTGGCGTCTATATGAGCCTGTTCAACATCTTCGCCAACCTGCTGCAAATTCTAATGGCGTTGATGGGAAATAAAGACTGATTTTCTGTTCGTCAGTTGATAAAAAGGGCGTCGCCAGGCGCCCTTTTTTATTGCCGGCTCATTTGCGTTCAAACACCGCGATCGACTCGACGTGTGAGGTGTGCGGGAACATATTGACCACGCCCGCGGCGGTCAATTCGTAGCCTTTGACGTGCACCAGTACGCCGGCATCGCGCGCCAGCGTGGCTGCATTGCAGGACACGTATACGATACGTTTCGGGCCATCCCCGGACAGCGCCTCGATAAGAGCGGCCGCGCCATCGCGCGGCGGATCGATCAGCATGCGGTCGAAATGTCCCATTGCTGCAAAGCTCTGCTCGTCGATCTTGAATAAATCCGCCTGCCGGAACCCGGCCACGCCGCTCAAGCCGTTGTGCGCTGCATTCGTTTGCGCGCGTTCCACCAGGGAGCGCGCGCCTTCGACACCCAGCACGCTCGCGCCGCTGCGCGCAATCGCGAGCGTGAAATTGCCGAGGCCGCAAAACATGTCGGCGATACGCTCGCCCGCCTGCGGCGCGAGCAGCGTCAATGCCCGCCGTACCAGCACGGCGTTAACGCCCGCATTGACCTGCGTGAATTCAGTCGGGGAAAACCCGAGCTCGAGTCCGAATTCCGGCAGCTTGTAATAGAGCACGCCGTCATGCGCCGGATAAAACGGGACTACCGTGTCGGGACCGCGCGGCTGCACGAAGAATTGCACGCGATGCTCGTCGGCGAAGCGCCGGATCGCGGTCTCGTCAGCTTCTGTCAGAGGTTCCAGTACGCGCAGCACCAGCGCGTCCGTGTCGCCGCCGATGGCGAGCTCGATCTGCGGCATGCGCTCCGGCCTTGCCAGCCCGCCGATCAGCCCGCGTAACGGCACTAGCAGCGCCGAAATCCGCGGCGGCACCACGTCGCAGGTCCGCATGTCCGTCACGTAGCTGCTGCGCTTCTCGCGAAAGCCGATCAGCGCGCCGCCTTTCTTCGGCACATAGCGCGCCGAGAAACGCGCGCGATGCCGATAGCCCCATGCTTCGCCGTGGATGGCCGGCAGTATGTGGCCGGCGCTCACCTTGCCGATATGCCGCAGGTTATCTTCGAGCACCCGTTGCTTGGCGGCGACCTGCGCGCGCGCATCGAGATGTTGCTGGCTGCATCCGCCGCATATGCCGAAATATGCACAGCGTGGCGTCACGCGCGTGGGTGCGGCTTCTATTACTGTGCCCACCTGCGCGAGCTCGTAGCTCGACTTCCTGCTGAACGACGAATAGGTAACCAGTTCGCCCGGCAGCGCACCCTGGATGAAGATCACCTTGCCGTCGGCATGCGCGATGCCACGGCCTTCCTGGTCCAGCGATTCAACGCGGATTTCGTTTGACACTGTGGACCGGCGCCGCCGCTACTTACAACTCAGGCCGGCCAGAGCTCGAGGAATTCGCGCCAATGCGGGTCGGGCATTTTCTCGAGCGTGCTGCGCACCAGCGCAATTTCCTGCGCGTACTTGTCCGGCGTCAATGCGCCGCGCATCTGCTGAAAGCGCAGGTAGACGAGATAGGTATTCGCGACGTCGGCCTCGCAGTAGGCGCGTATCTCGGCGATCTTGCCGTCCTGCCACGCCTGCCACACTTGCGCGCCGCCCATCCCGATCTTCCCCGGAAAGCCGAGGAGTTGCGCAAACTGGTCGAGCGGTGCCGCTCCGCGCGGCTGGTACATCGCAAGCAGGTCCATCAGATCCAGGTGACGCGCATGGTAACGGCTGATGTAGTTATTCCATTTGAACTCGCGGTCATCCTCGCCCTGGTCCCAGTAGCGTCCGGCGTTGACCCCATGAATCAGGCCGCGGTAGTGCAATACCGGCAGATCGAAGCCGCCGCCGTTCCACGACACGATCTGCGGCGTGTATTTCTCGACGCCGTCGAAAAAACGCTGGATGAGCTGGCCTTCGCTGTCAGCCGTTTCGCCCAGCGACCACACGCGAAAGCTGTCGCGATCGCGCAGCGCGCATGAAATCGCGACGACGCGCTGCAGATGCAGCTGCAGGAAATCATTGCCGCTGACTTGCCGACGGCGCTGGAAGGCCATCGTGGCGACCTGCTCGTCCGCGATATCGGCGCTGACAGAGTAGAGCTTGCGCAAGCCCGCGACGTCGGGCACCGTCTCGATATCAAAAACCAGTACGGGCGTCACTACTTGCGCGTCCACGCTCCGGCATTGTTCTGGTAGTACCAGCCGCCCTGCGCCTTGTCGATCCAGCGCTGCGCGAAGGTCGTGCGAATGTCGTTTTCCCACTCGGGTTTGCCGTTGGCGCGCGCGATTTCCTTGTAGAGCGCGGTGCGGTCCTGATTTTCGGCGGCCACCAGCCCATTGACCTGCTGGCGCTGAGGGAGCGGCACCGCGTTGGCTTCGCGCAATGCGATAAAACCGTCACGCGTCAGGCCTACCGCGCCGTTGCCATAGAATGCCGCCAGTTCGCCGTGACGTTTCGTCATGCTGGCCTGCAATGCAGCGATCGCCGGCGTGTTCACTTCGAGATTGGCCTGCGCCCACGCAAGACCGGTGAACAACGACAGGAATGCCAGCCATCCGCAACGCGCGATATTCGGGGTTCGCATAATAAGCTCCTTATTTGGCTGGCGGTGTGTCTGGCTTTTTCAACTGCCACACTTCATCGATGATTTTATCGGCTGCTTTTTCCGCCGCCGCCGCGGGAAAATAAATATTAATGGTCACGCACCCGTAGAGCAGCGCGCAACCCAGCCCGGCAATCACGGTCAGACTTCGCATAGGAATTCCTTGTCTATTTCACGATGACGTTGCCTTCAGTCACGCGCTTCAATCGTTCGAGCAATTCGCGCCAGCCCACGTTGCGATTGTAGCCCAACACCGTGATCGCAGGTATGCCGCCGCCCTTCACCATGACATAGCCCTGCGGCACGTTTTCGATGCCGCCCATCTGGCATACACCGTTTTCCAGCCTGCAGCTCCACCCCAAGGCGGCATAGCCGAAGGTCTCGAAAAAGCGCAGGAAACTGCGTTGAATTGCGGCCGCGGCGCCCGCCCCGCCAAGCGCCGAGATATTCTGTACTGCCGCCTGGCTGATCCGCCGGGGATACTCTCCCGCGCTGCTTGCGATATGCGCATCGAAATGCACGGCCCCCCAATTCACTAATTCAAGCCCTTTCACGTCGGCGTCGATGCGCCCGGTGATGTTCCCAAACGAGAAAGTGCGCGTAAGCAGATCGAGGTCGAGATTGCGCATTGCGATGTCGGTCTTCAGCTGGGGGACCTTGCCCAGCGGATTTTCCAGCGCCAGATGGGTCGCCGTGACCGTGCCATCGAATACCTTGAACAACAACGCGCCATCGACGAGAAGCGTTGACTGCTGGTAGCGCACGGCGGGAATCGCAGCGGATAACGTGCCGTGCATGACAGGCAGGCCCAGCGCCGTCGTCAATTGCTGCATGGAGACAGGCGTGATGCCGCCCGTGAAGCGCCAGCGCCAGGATTCACGCTCGCCGCCGGTGGCGAAATCGTTGATCACGAGCTTGCCGTCGAGCACCGGCACATGCACGTCGCGCACGCGCACGAACTGGCCGCGCGTTTCCAGCGGCAGCTCGAAGGCGCCGAACGGCAAGCGCAACATTTCGCCGCCTGCCACCTGCAGTTTCGCGTTGCGCGTTTCTTCGCGGTGCCACGGCAGGCTGCCATTCAACCCGAACAGCGCAAAACGACGGCCCTTGTCTTCCACCGACACGCGCCGGAAGGCCGCCTCTACGGCGGCGATTGCGCCGTCCTTGATATCGAGCGAGAAATCGGCATGGCCGTCGCAACGCAGGTCCGCGAGCACCGTGCCCTGCAAAGCCGGTTTGAGCAATTTCTCATACAACGTCGCGATATCCACGTTGGTGCTTTTGACGCTCGCCGCTGTCAGCTTGCCGCCCGCGCGATCGACTGCCGCGGTGAAATCGATGCCGGCGATACCCGCCAGCGCAAGCTGTCCGCGTTCGATCACCACGCGTTGCGCGTCGAGCAGACCCTTCACGCTCAATGTATGTCCGCTGCCGCCGACGAACAACGGCTGCCAGAACACATCGCCGCCTTTCCACACCAGGCGGCTCTGCCACTGCCATTGCTCGCCGCGCTGTTGCGCCTGCAGCGAAATGACCGCGGCAATTTTTTCTCCGGCATGCAGCCCGCTGTTGTCGCCAAACCCGAAGTTGGCGATAGCGAGATCGGCGGTGGCACCCATGTCGCGTTCGCCACTCAACACCAGTTTCCCGTTGACGCTGCCGGCGTTCGGCTTGGGCCATCCCGTGGGCCACCACGCGTTGAATCGCGCCAGCAGGCCGTTGTTCACCGCGAGCGTGACGGTACGCACTGCCGCGCCGGCGTCGAGCGTCAGGCGCCATTCCTCGTTGGCCGTCGGCTGCAAAGCAAGATCGAAGCTTTTGGTGCGAGTCGAGTAGCGAAAACTCAGCGGCATGCTGGCGGGCATTTCCAACGTGCCCTGGGTGCATACCAGTTGATCGCGCTCCTGCCTGAGATCGGGACAGGCGAGGCGCACGTCACGCCACGCATGCCCGGCAATGGTTACCTCGCCGATGCGCAGTTCGAGCGAGATCGCGCGATCGGCGCGCAGCGTGCCGGTGATCCGGCGTGCCGCGAGCAACGGCCCGTCGATGCGATCTATGGCGAGCCCGATCTGCTGCGCGCAGGCGCACGCGGCAAACAGCACACCGGCTATGATGCCGCTCAGTTGTACTAAGCGCGCCGCCGATGGTTCAGGCAGGGAAAATCCCCGTCGACAGGTAGCGGTCGCCGCGATCGCACACGATGCAGACGATAATCGCATTGTTGACTTGCGCCGACACCTGCAGGGCCGACCATATCGCCCCGCCGGACGATACGCCAGCGAAGATGCCTTCTTCGCGCGCCAAGCGCCGCGTCATGTCCTCGGCATCCGCCTGCGACACTTCAATCACGCGATCGACGCGGCTCCAGTCGCAGATTTTCGGCAGATAAGCCACCGGCCATTTGCGGATGCCGGGTATCTGCGAGCCCTCGGTCGGCTGGCAGCCTATGACCTGAATGGCCGGGTTCTTTTCCTTCAGAAAGCGCGACACGCCCATGATCGTACCGGTCGTGCCCATGCTCGAGACGAAATGCGTGATCTTGCCACCGGTATCGCGCCAGAGCTCAGGCCCCGTGCTTTCATAGTGCGCGAGTGGATTGTCGGGGTTCGCGAACTGGTCGAGTATCACGCCCTTGCCTTCGTCGCGCATTTTTTCGGCGACGTCGCGCGCCATTTCCATGCCGCCGGTCTGCGGCGTCAGCACGATCTGCGCGCCGAATGCTGCCATGGTCTGGCGCCGCTCGATCGACAGGTGCTCGGGCATCACCAGGATCATGCGATACCCCATCATCGCTGCCGCCATCGCGAGCGCGATGCCCGTATTGCCGCTCGTCGGCTCGATCAATGCATCGCCGGGCTTGATGTCGCCTCGCTCCTGCGCACGCTTGATCATTGACAATGCCGGCCGGTCCTTGACCGAGCCAGCCGGGTTATTGCCCTCGAGCTTCGCCAGCAGGACGTTGCCTGTCTTGCCCGGCAACCGCTGCAGCCTGACGAGCGGTGTATTGCCGATGAAGTCTTCGAGCGTCTTTTGCATGGGGTCAGGCTCCCGTGACGGCGAAAAGCGTCTCGATATACCGCGTGACTCCCTCTTCCACTGTCAGCATGGGAGCGCTATAGCCCGCACTGCGCAGGGCGGCGGTAGCGGCCTGCGTATAGCTCTGATACTTGCCGGCAAGTTCCGGCGGAAACGGCATGTATTCGATGATGCCCTCCCGCTGCATATCGGCCAGACTCAGCGCGCCCTGGTTGGCGTGCTTGCGGCACGCATTGACCGTGGCGACCGCGACGTCGTTAAAACTCTGCGCGGCGCCGGTACCGACATTGTAGATACCCGACTGGTGCGGGTTATCGAGAAAATACATATTGACATCGACCGCATCTTCGACCGAAACGAAATCGCGGCGCTGCTCGCCGCTGGCATAGCCGCCGCTGCCTTCGAACAATTTCACCTTGCCCTGCGCGCGAAACTGATTGAAAAAATGGAAGGCGACGGACGCCATGCGCCCTTTGTGCTGCTCGCGAGCGCCGTAAACATTGAAGTAACGCAGGCCCACCACCTGGCTCGAGCGCTCCTGCCAGTTGCGGCGCACGTACTGGTCGAAGAGGAATTTCGAATAACCGTACACATTCAACGGCGATTCGCACGCGCGGTCCTCGCGAAACTCCCGACTTGCGCCGTAGACCGCCGCCGACGACGCGTAGACATAGGGAATCTCTTCATCGATGCAGTATTCGAACAGCTCGCGAGAATAGCGGTAATTGTTCTGCATCATGTAGCGGCCGTCGGTTTCCGTGGTGTCCGAGCACGCGCCCTGGTGCGAGATCGCGGCGAGCGCGCCGTCGAACGCGCCATTGTCGAGTTCGCGCAGGAAATCGTCTTTGTCGAGGTAATCCGCGATGTCGCAGTCGACCAGGTTGACGAATTTGTCCCCCTGCTTCAAGTCGTCCACCGCAAGCACGTCGTGTTCCCCG
>JBDSSV010000509.1:0-4755 GCA_039928535.1 Burkholderiales bacterium | reverse complement strand
CCGAAGGCATGCAGTCGTCGAGCGTCGTCTTTGCCGGCAGCGGCGAATTCAGGCCGAACGACGACATTTCTATCGGCATGCGCGTGGTGACGCGGCGCGGCGCCAACCGGGTCGCGCGTGAAGCGTTCGAAATCGCGCGCACGCGCCCGCGCAAGAAAGTGACATCCGTGCATAAGGAGCCGGTCTACCGACTCGTCTGCGGTATGTTTGCGGAGGAATGCCGCAAGGTCGCGGCAGAATTTCCGGACTGCGAGCTCGAAGAAGTTCTCGTCGACGGCTTCGCGATGAAGCTCGTGATGAAGCCGCAGCAATTCGATGTCGTGGTGACGACCAATCAGTTCGGCGACATCCTGACCGATGAAGGCGCCGGCATCGTCGGCGGGCTCGGACTTGCGCCGGGACTATGCGTAGGCGAACATCAGGCGATGGCGCAGGCGACCCACGGCTCCGCGCCCGACATCGCGGGACAAGGGCTCGCCAATCCGTACGCGATGATCATGTCCGGGCAGATGCTGTTCGAGTGGCTGGGCAGAAAACGCAATGATTCAAAGGCCGTCGACGCCGCGCAGCGCATCGAGCGCTCGATGGAGCAGGTCATCGCCGAAGGGAAAATTCTGACGGCTGACCTTGGCGGCAAGGCTTCGACGGCGCAGATGGGCGATGCCGTCGCTGCCGGCGTATGAATGCAGTAACGTTTCCGGAAGAACTTCAATGAACCCAACACTTTTCGTTTCACGCCAGCTCGTTGCCGATTTCAGGGAAAAGCTCACCGGCATCCTGACGCGCGCGCCGCGCAAGCTCGACATCCTCGAATTTACGCCCGACATCAATCTCACGCCCGAGCAGCAGGCGAGCATAGAAGTTACGTTTTATTCGCGCGACATCTGGGAAGGCACGATCAAGACGCGCTTGAGCGATGCGGCCAAGGTGTACTGGCCCATTGTCGACACCGCGTGCAATCTCAAGTGGCTGCAGGTGGTCTCCGCCGGCTCCGACCAGAAGCCATATCAACCATCGATCAAACGCGGGTTACGCGTGACGACGTCGGCGGGCGCGAATGCGGAACCGGTCGGCCTCACCGGCGTCACCGGGCTCATGATGCTGGCGCGCGGGTTTCCGCACTACATGCGCGCGCAGCAAAAACGTGAATGGTCGCCGCAGCTCGGTGCCGCGTCGCCGCCCGACATGCCGGGCCAGACGGTGGTGATCGTCGGCATGGGGCATATCGGCAAGGTGATCGCACGCGTGCTGCACGCGGTTGGCATGCGCGTCATCGGTTTACGGCGCAATGTTGCGCCCGCTGAGAATTTCGACGAGGTGCTACCGCTGTCGGCGCTCGAAGGCCTGCTGCCGACGTGCGACTGGCTGGTGCTCGCATGTCCGCTCAGCGCGGAAACCCGCGGCTTGATGGACGAGCGCCGCTTCCGGCTGATGCCGCGCATGGCTGGCGTGGTGAACATGGCGCGCGGCGAAGTCATCGACGAGGCGGCATTGACGAGAGTGCTGGCCAGCGGGCACCTGCGCGGCGCCTACCTCGACGTCTTCTCGGTCGAGCCGCTGTCGCCCGAATCGCCGCTGTGGGCAATGCCCAACGTCATCATTACGCCGCACAATTCGTCGACCGGAACCGGCAACTACCGGCGCGGTGTGGAGATTTTCCTGCGCAATCTCGAAGCCTATTTCCGGGGTGACGCTACGCTCGAAAACGAGGTCGAGCGCTGAGGATTGTTAAAACGGGAGCCGGCGATAAACGCCGATAATCGCAGGTAGAGCAGGTGGCTGGCATAATCGTCGTCGATTCCGCTGCGAATCATTGTTGCTGGATTTCATCCGAGTTTATCGGCATTAATCTGCGGCTCGATATTGCTTGAAATCCCGAGCTACTTACCGCTCGCGCAAGTCTTGGCAAACGCTGTCAGATCCCTCGGGACTTCAACGTGCGCGGAGACATCGTGCCGGGCAAGGCCACGCGCGTGCGCTTGGTGCCGGACAAGACCGGGACGTTCATTTTTTTGTGCGATATCTTCAGCGGCAGCGGCCATGAGGAAATGAACGGCAAGCTAATCGTGGTCGATTGATAGGCTCGCGGCAGATAGCAAACAAGTCAAAAGCATGCGGCACCGTGCAGCGTTACTGCCACTTGGCACGGTCGTGAAGCCATGTACTCGGCGCACGCTCAGCAACCCGATTCGACCAGCGTGGGGTTCAAGCCTGGAGGAATGCCCCAGTTTTTCTTGAGAGCGTAGTGTGGGGTGCAGATCGTTTCGAGTGTAACTTGCAGGGTGTAGGTCTCATTGGGGGTGACCACTGCCCAGTCTTTACCAATGGGTATCCGGCACTTCCCCTGAATGACGGCGCAAATCTGAGGGTACTCTTTCGGCATGCGAAGGTCGAATTTGCGCACTCCGCCAACGCGCATTTCCTTGACGCTGCCAAAAATAAAAGTATCAAAGCCAGTGCCTGCCGAATGCAATTCCTGACCGTCTCTGTACATTCGTGAGACCTCAACCGTAAGCGGTCCCTGCGCGACGATATTGCCCTGGCCATCTTCGAGGACAGTTGCAAACTGCATGCGATCTCCGAATAAGCCCGGTCTGCCTACACCCAACTTTATATCCACCGTGTTTGGCAAAGGACCGTACGGCAACCCATTCAAGCGAGCCAGATTTTCCGGCACCGGTTTTTGGCTGGACGAATCTTTGTCCGAACAGGCGAACAGTGCGCTCAGCAATGCTGTACAGATCGCTGAGCGGACAATTATATTGAGGACGAGGACATCCATTCAGTTCCAGACAAATGGCGGGCGATTATTCAGGCAGAGAACCATAACCAGGGAGCAATGGTCTTTGCGTTGGGGCGTTTAACGTTTGACATGAGCGGTGGGCCGAAGGGCGCGAAGCGACCTTTGGAACGTCCGCTCGATGAAAGGGTTAGGCGACGCTGCCATTGCGGCCGAGGTACTGGGCGATGGGCGACAGCTCCGGAATGGCGGGTAGACCCTGCAACGCCGAAGCCGCTGATGACCAAGGATAGTTCAGCGCTTCCAGCCAGACGATCACCGGCTCGAATTGGACGGCTGGGAGAACTTGCATGACCTCGATGGTGATTGCGAGCCGGTGGGCAAGGAACGGCGCCCCGGATTGAAACGACCAGACATAGCTGCCGCAGCCGACGCGGACCTGGTTGCTCGCCCGCTCGGACATTGCTACGAGCCAGTTGCAGGTGTACTCGGCGACGGATGACGGCGGAGCGGCCAGGTAGAACGAATACACGTTCTCATAGGTCATGCCAAAGCTTCGGACCAAGACCTCTGCGATGGCTTCGCGCCCGTGTGTGAGAGCCGGAAATGAAATGCTGGCTGACTTGTTGCTGATGACAAGCTCTGCGTCGTGCGCGAACACGTGCTTCAGAAGATGCGGGCGGTTCTCGTCCTTCGCGTGTAAGTAACTTCGGAGAACCGTTTCGGGCGATGGCTTTGGTGGCTTCACGCGTGCTCCGATATTGTTGCGCTCGCCTGACGTGGAGTTCAGCGGCGCCGCTTCATGGCGTCCGCTGCGGCGCCTGGTTGGGCAGTAAGTCATTTCGCGCCGTATCCTCACTCGCCACTGCGTTCACTGATGACTTAAATGTGATGAACAGGCGCACCCGCCAGCGTTCTTGCATTCCGCTTTGTGCGGCATTGTGGCGCGGCTGTTTGAGCCGGCAAGAAGCAGGCCGGAAATTAGAGCGACTCTCAGTGACTGGTGTGTCACGGTTTAGCAATACATAAGTCGCCCCGGTTCGCCTCTCCAGTCGTGGCAGCTGAGTTGTGGGCCCGTCCTCGAGGTCTGCCTCGTCCTTCAGCATTGCTATTTGCGGCTGCATGCAGTTATTGAACAAAGGCTGGCGCTTTCGGAACGGCCCGGCTCTGTTCGGAATCGTGATTGATCCACAGTTGCGCTCCAGTTGCCTTCATGAAGCTGTCCATCTCGTTCATGGAGCGACCGCTTTGCTCGATGTTGTAGTTAGTCGAAGGCGCGCGCTTGGCCTCCCAATTGCTCTTCAGATGAACGAAATCGCCTGACAGTAGCACCGGCCCTGTCTTTGGCAGCCTCACGAAGAGCGACTGATGGCCCGGCGTATGGCCCGGCGTCGACTTGATTACCACCGAGCCGTCGCCAAAGACATCATAGTCACCGTTCAGCTTGACGACTATCGCGCCTCGCAGGTTTTCGAAGTTGGCCGGTGGAATGCCAAGCTTCTGCGGCTCGGGACCGTAAACAGCATTGTATTCGACCGTCTGCATGTAGATCGTCGACCGAGCGAACAGATTCGCGTTGCCGGAGTGATCACCGTGCGAGTGCGACATCGCGAAATGCGCGATGTTCTCGGGCGCTACTCCGATCTCCTTCAGTGACTCGGCGATTGGCTTTCTCATGTATGCGGTCAAAGTGCCCCGCGGATTGACGAGGCCATTTGGCATCATAGCGATTCGGTCCGGATTGCCGCTATCCCAGAGCATCCACACCGTGCGGTGACGGATTAGGTAGCAATTGTTACTGAATACGTGCGCCTTGCCTTTGTCGGCAGCCGTTGTCCACAACGAGAGGTCTTTTGCATGGTTTTCGCCGCAATCGATGACGTACATGCGATCGACTGTTGCGGCGCTTTGCTGCTGCCGTCCATCCTGCATAACGGATGTGCAGGCAGACAGAATGAAAGTAATACCGAAGGCGTTCAGACCGCGTAGTGAAATACCCATCTATTCCTCCACCC
>JBDSSV010000508.1:0-2647 GCA_039928535.1 Burkholderiales bacterium | reverse complement strand
ATGGAAGCGATCTCAAAAACCCCAATTTTAGCCGCAGATAAACTCCGGATGAAAACCAAAAATATGTTGCCACAGAGAGCACAGAGTACACCGAGGAAATACGAACATTAAGATTCTGGAGTGCTGTCGATTTTGACTTTCTCTCTGCGGCTAACGAGTCACGGCGCCATGTTGTCGAAAGGCCCCTTGGTGGGAATGACTAAGCCGTGGGACTTTCTTCTGGCACTGACCCAAAATCGTGACAGCCCATCACGCGTTTCACTATGTTAGGCAATCCTATGAATGTCCCCGTATTCGCAGCCGGCAACTATCGCTATATCAAAGCGGTGTTCCAGTATTCGGGCGGTGTCGCCGCCGAGCCCGGCTACGCGATCGAGCGCGCGCGCTTTGCGCGGCCGTTGCCGCTGGCGCAGGCGTTTGCCGCGGCTGAATCTCACCTGAAGTCGCTCGGCCGCCCGACGACCGCGTTCGCCGCGTGTGAATTGCGTACGCCGGAGCCGTTCACCGAGCAGGGGTTTATCGATTTCAACCGGGTTTACGTGAAGACGCTCGAGCGCTGGGGAATATACCGGGACGGCGACGAACCGGTGAACCCGGTGGCGCGCACCAATGTCTGCCCAGTGTACGACAGGTCCGCGGAGGCCATGATGTATGCGTTTTCCTATACCGTGCCTGCGCAAGGCAGCGGTTCAGCGCGGGGCAGCTTCATCGTCTCAGGCGGGGGCGAGACGAGGCCGGGCGGCAATACCTATCAGGACCGCATCGTGAGACACGGCGATACCTCGCCCGAAGGGATGCGGGAGAAAGTCGACTGCGTGCTGGTGGAGATGGAGCGGCGGCTCGGTTTGCTCGGTTTTGCGTGGGAGGACGCCGTCAGCACGCAAGTCTATACGGTACAGAACATCGGTCACCTGGTCGGCGAAATGCTGGCCGCACGGGGTGCGGCGCACGGCGGAATCGCTTGGCACTACGCGCGCCCGCCGGTGGTCGGTCTCGAATACGAGATGGACGTGCGCGGTTCGGCGCGCGAGATCGTGCTTTAACGTACCAGAAAAGGCAAAAACGAAAGCCTTGCCACAGAGGACACAGAGGGCACAGAGAAAGGCAAAAAAATCAAAAATCCAAGGTGTCGATCTGGTTTGGTTTTCCTCTGTGCCCTCTGTGTTAAATGTTTTTCTAATACTTAAGTTTTAACGCTTCTTGCTGCCGCGCCGCGCGATAAACTCGAGCGTCGCTTTCGCGCATTCGTCGGGTGCGACCGCCGCCGTGTGATAACCGTCGACTTTGATCGCAACGAGCTCCGAGTCGGGAATTTTTTTCTGGTAGGCCCTGAATTCCGCGATGCGGCGCCGCTTGGTGTCGTTGGCGATGACCAACGTGGGGCAGCGTACATTTTTCAATTCCGGATTGAGGTCGACACCACCAACCCAGTTCACATAGGCGTGGCCGGTCGACACCGCGGTCTGCCCCATCAGCTCCACCCACCAGTCGACGCCGCGCGGCGGCATCTTGCTGCCGAGGCGTCCGTCCATCGTCCAGCGCGACCAACTGCGCATGCCGTAGCGGTCCATGTGGTCGAGCCAGCCCGGCACCGTCGGCCCTTTGACCGGCGAGCAGACGAGCGTGATGGTCTTGACGAGATCCGGCCGCAGCATCGCGAGCTTCAACACCGGCATGCCGCCGCTTTTGCCGCCGACGATGTGCACCGGCGCGTGCGGCGACAGGCGGTTGATGACGCGCGCCATGTCGTCCGCGAAGAGCTCAGTCGTGAATTCGAAATCGGCGGGCACCGGACCGGTCTGGCCGAAGCCGCGCTGGTCGTAGCGGATCACGCGATACTTGCGCGAAAAATGCGGAACCCATGCACGAAACGCTTCGGTGTTCTCGGTGAAGCCGTGCACGAACAGCACGGTCTCGGGCTCGGTCCACGCGTCGGTGTGGTCGTCGATCTTGTAGAAAAGGCGCAGGTCCGGCGGCAGTTCGAGAAATGGCATTGAATTCCCCTGATGAGGCAGGCGCGGACGCGCGCTGCGAAGTTTGTTTGCCCGATTCTACTTGCGCTTCATGCGGCGCTCAACCCGCGGTCGGCGGCAACGCGCGCATTTTCGCTGTGTTAAGCTTTGCGCACTGCCCGGTGCCCGACGTTCGTCATTATCGGCGCCGCAGCATTCGGTGAGGAGCCCGTCATTCGTTACCTTAAACCATACGCGGCAATAGCGTGCGCACTGATCGCGGTGCTGCCGGCCGCCGCGCGCGCGCAGTGGCAGCCGACGAAAAACGTCGAAATCATCGCACCCGCGGCGGCCGGCAGTGCGCTCGACGCCGTCGCGCGCCTCGTGCAGAAAGTGCTGCAGGACAAGAAGCTGATCAACGCGAGTCTGGTGGTGGTCGACAAGGCGGGCGGCGGCAATGCGGTGGGCTTCAACTACCTGAATTCGCGCCCGGCCGACGGTCACGCGATTCTCGTTACACCGTTCACCATCATCACCAACAAGATCGCCGGCGCCAATCCGATCAACTATCAGGAAATCACGCCGATTGCGATGCTCGCCGACGAGCACATTGCGTTCGTGGTGAACGCTAATTCACCCATGAAGACCGGCCGCGACCTGCTCGAGCGCATCAAACGCGATCCCGCGTCGGTGAG
>JBDSSV010000507.1:0-4989 GCA_039928535.1 Burkholderiales bacterium | reverse complement strand
GACGATCCGCACGCTGGTCACCGCGGGCGTCGGGCTCGGACTCATGCGCGAAGATGTCGCGTTCGCCGCCCAAAGCGCGGGCGAAGTGTGTGTGTGGCGCACCGCGCGGCCGACCACGGCGCTGTCGTTTATCTATCTGCGCGAGCGCGCAAACGACCCGGTGATCGCCGCCATGGCGAACGTGGTGCGGACGATCTGGCTGGACGCCGGCGCCCAGGAAAGTGCCGGCGCCGCATAACCGCGTCATAAACCACGATTATGGCGGGTATTACGAAAAGTTTTTTCCAATGCGCGCGGCATTACGGTTAAGCTGAATCGCAATCAATATCAAAACGATGCGCAGAGCGGTGGCGGAGACGCGCGCCGTTATTTCGCAGCTCCAGGAACGCACATAGCCCATGCTGAGCGCGCAAAAAGTTTCGAAATCGTTCGGCGGATTTCAGGCTCTGAACGGCTGCAGCATCGAAATCGGCGCGCAAAGCATTACCGGCATCATAGGCCCCAACGGCGCGGGCAAGTCCACCTTGTTCAATATCCTGGGTGGTCTGTTTCCAGCGGACGCGGGCACGCTCAATTTCAACGGGCACGACATTGCCGGCAGGCGGCCCGACCAGCTCGCGCGGCTGGGGCTGGTGCGCACATTCCAGATTTCACGCGAACTCGGCGAGCTCACGGTGCTCGAAAACATGCTGCTGGCGAGCCCCGCGCAATGCGGCGAAAACGTGTGGCGCAATTTCTTCGCCCGTGCGAAGGTGCGCGCCGAGTACGCGGTCGCCATGGCGCGCGCCCGTCCGCTGCTTGAGCAGGTCAACCTGTGGCAGCTCGCTAACGAGCCGGCGAAAAACCTGTCGGGCGGGCAGAAAAAGCTGCTGGAGATCTCGCGCGCGCTGATGCTGACGCCGAAAGTCATATTGCTCGACGAGCCGACCGCGGGCGTGAGCCCGCTGATGAGCAAGTCGCTCGGCGAAGTCATATCCAAGCTGCGCGCCGACGGGCTCACGCTGGTCATCATCGAGCACGACATGGACGTCATCGCCGAACTGTGCAGCCCGATCTACGTGCTTGCGGAAGGGCGCACTTTGATGTCAGGGACGTTCAAGGAAGTCGTATCGAACCGGGACGTCATGCACGCTTATCTCGGGAAAGTCGCGTGACGGGGATTCTCACCATCTCCGGATTGCACGCGGGTTATGGCGCAGGTGACATCCTGAAAGGCATAGACGCCGCGCTCGCGGAAGGGCAGATCGTCACGGTCATCGGGCCCAACGGCTCGGGCAAGTCCACGCTGATCAAGACGCTCGCCGGGCTGCTGCCGGCGCGCCAGGGGGACATCGTGCTGGCAGGCACGCGCGTCAATGACATGAGCGCGCCGCAGCGCGTGCGCTCCGGAATGTCGTATGTGCCGCAGGAATACAACGTGTTCCGCAATCTTACCGTGCTCGAAAACCTGCAGATTGCGCGCGAGTTCATGAGCGGTGGACGCGCGTCCCGCGGCGGCAAGGTAATCGACGACGAGTTGCTGGCGTTATTTCCCGAGTTGCCGGGAAAATTCCGCGCGCTCGCGGGCAATCTTTCAGGCGGGCAGCGCCAGATGCTGGCGTTCGCCTGCGCGTTGACCGTGCAGCCCAAAGTTCTGATGCTCGATGAGCCGTCGGCGGGCCTGTCGCCGAAATACATGGCCGACATTTTCGCGACGGTGAAGCAGGTGAACGCGCGCGGCGTGTCGATCTTCATGATCGAACAGAACGCGACCGAGGCGTTGCGCATCTCCAACACCTGCATCGTCATGGCCAACGGCCGCGTGCGCCTCAATGCGCCCGCGGACCAGGTGCTGGGCATGCAGGACCTGCACAGCTTGTACCTGGGCGATGCCAGGGAAGAGTTGCCGTTGGCGGCTGCGTCCTGATGTTGCAGACCGCCTTCAACGGATTCGTCACCGGCATCATTGTCACGCTGCCGGCGCTTGCCATCACGCTGCTGTTCGGCGTGCTCAAGTTTCCAAACTTTGCGGTCGGCGCCATGATGACGCTTGCTGCATACATGGTATTCGCGTTGAACGTGCAGCTCGGCTGGCCGCTCGTCGTTGCCACGGTCGTCGCCGCCATTGCGTTCGGCGGTTTCCTCATCGTGGTCGACTATCTGACGTTCAGGCCGCTGCGCGAACGCGGTTCGATCACGCTGATGGTCGCGTCGTTGGGTCTGGGCTTCGTGCTGGAAAACATTGCGCGCCTCGCCTATGGCAATACCGCGCGCAGTTTCGCGATCGAGCTGGCGCGTCCGTTCCGCTTTTTCGATATCCGCATGAACCGCGAGCAGATGATCATCATCGGGGTGTCCACGCTCGCGATGCTCGCGATGTACGTGCTGCTCACGCGCATGCCGATCGGGCGCGCCATGCGCGCGGTGGCCGACAACCCGGCGCTGGCGCTCGTGCGCGGCATCGAAAGCCCGCGCATCATCCGCTGGACCTGGTTTATCGCGGGCATGCTGCTCGCGGTCGGCGGCGTGCTGATCGGCATGGACCGCGCGCTCGAGCCGCCGATGGGTTCGTCCTATCTGATTGCGGTGTTCGCCGCGGCCATACTCGGTGGGCTCGGCAGCCCGCTCGGCGCGTTTGTCGGCGCGCTCGTCATCGGCATGGTCAGCGAGTTGTCGACGCTGGTGATCCCGCCGAATTACCGCATCGGCATTCCGCTGTGCGTGATCGCGCTGATCCTCATCTTCCGTCCGCAGGGCCTGTTCGGCCAGCCGTATATACGTAAATAGAACGCCGATGATTTCCTTTCTGGTTCTGATTTCCATCGTCGTCTGCTTCTCCGCGATCCTGGCACTCGCGCTGAATTTCCAGTGGGGGCTCGGCGGCATGGTGAATTTCGGGCTCGCAGGGCTGTATGCGCTCGGCGCTTATGCGTGCGCGCTGCTGATGCTCAGGGCCGGCATGAATACTTTTTTTGCCACGCTGGGCGCAATGGCGATCGTGGCCGCGGTATGCGGCGTCGTTGCGTTTGTCACATTGCGCGTGGCGGAAGAGGACTATTTCGCGATCGTTACGCTGGGCGTCGGCGAAATGCTGCGCCTGGTAGCGCTGAACGAGGACTGGCTGACCAGGGGCGCGCTCGGCCTCACTGGCATACCGCGGCCGCTCGGCAACGTCGTGCCGGCCGAGTATTACCAGTACTTCCTGCTTGGGCTGTCGGTCGCGTTGCTGCTGGCTACGCTGTGGTTCCTGAATGCGCTTGCGCGTTCGCCATTCGGCCGCATCATGCGCGCGGTGCGCGAGGACGACGTGGTCGCTGCCACGCTCGGCAAGCACGTGCTGTGGGCGCGCGTACGCATCTTCGCGATCGGCGGCGCATTCATCGGGCTGGCCGGCTCGCTGCACGCTTTCTACTATCAGTACATAGACCCGACCCAGTTTTCCACCATCGTGATTGCGTATGCATTCATGGCCGTAATCGCCGGCGGCCGCGGCGCGCATCGCGGCACCATTATGGGCGCCGCCGTCGTCATGCTGCTGCTCGAAGGCTCGCGGTTCGTCAAGGACGTGATCCCCGGCGTAGACTCCGATCAGCTCGCCGCCATCCGCATCATCATCATCGGTGTCGGCCTCATAGCGCTGTTGATATACCGGCCGCAGGGTTTCCTGCGCGAATACCGGCTGCAGGTTGATTTGAAGTAACATCATTTTTCGCGGTCAGGTCTTTAGATCAGGAGATGTCACATGCAGAAATTTACCCGTCGTAAAGTTCTCAAAACACTCGGTGCCGCCGCGATCACGCCGCTGGCGGCGCCTTTCCTGAATCTTGCGCATGCGCAGGGCACCACGATTCCGATCGGGGCGGCATTGCCGTTCACCGGAAACTCCGGCCCGTACGGACCCGACATGGCGGAAGCCGCCAAACGCACGGTCAAGAAAATCAACGACGCCGGCGGCATTCTCGGCGGCCGCAAGCTCGAACTCTTCATCGAGGATTCTGAATCCAGCGCGTCGGTGGCGGCCAATCTGTCGCAGAAATTCATCAACGTGCACAAATGCCAGTCGCTGGTCGGCTACTGGGGCACGCCGGAAGGCCTGTCGTCGCGGCCGATCGCGATCCAGAACAAGGTGGTATTGATGGTTTCCAGCGCGGCCAATGCAATCACCGAAGGCGATACGCAAGGCTATGTGTGGCGCTTCCAGATGAAGGCGACCGACTGGGGCATCGTCATCGGCCGCGCGGTGCAGCGGCTCGGCTACAAATCCATCGGCGTCATGGGGCTGCAGAATGCCTTCGTGCTGCCGATCATGAAGGGCGTCGAGGAGCAGGTGAAGTCGGGCGGCCGCACGCTAACCGATTCGCTGATCTACAACCCCGAGCAGCCGTCGTACCGCGCCGAGGTCGAGCGCATATTCGGCAAGAAGCCGGAAGCCGTATGCTGCTTCGGCCTGCTGCCGGATTTCGTATCCATCATGAAAGAAGTCTATCGCGGCGGCTTCGAGAGCAAGGTCGTTGCGCTGTCGATCATGGCGGATGCGGAAGGCAAGTTCGTCGAAGCCGTCGGCGCGCAGGTTGCCGAGGGCATACGCCATTTCCAGCCGATGCCTGATACGAATTCTGCCGCGTACAAAAAATTTACCAGGCTGATGGGTGCGCCCGAGGACAAATTGTTCCTGTTCCCGCCGAACACGCACGACCAGATCGCGGTCACCGCGATGGCGATGGAAAAAGCCAAGAGCCCCATCGCGGCCGACTGGTCGAAGCAGATCATGACGGTCTGCAACGGGCCAGGCGAAAACATCGATGACGTGGTCGATGCGCTGAAACTCATCCGCGCCGGCAAGGCGATCAATTTCAACGGCGCCGGCTCGACCTGCGACTTTACGCCGAACGGCGATCAGCTTGGCCGCGGCATGGGCCAGTGGATCAACAAAGGCGGCAAGAGCGTGTTCGTCGAATACGCGAAACCCTGATCAGGCTCAAATCTAAAAGGAGGAGTCATCATGAGCAG
>JBDSSV010000506.1:0-3164 GCA_039928535.1 Burkholderiales bacterium | reverse complement strand
TTCGGCCAGGAAACCACTTACTACTGGCGCGCACCGGAAGTGCATATGCCGAACGACGGCATGCGATTGAAGACCTTGCGCAAACTCGCCGACCGCGGCTGCATCGACCGCATCCTGATCTCACACGACATTTGTTACAAGACGCGGCTGATTGAATACGGCGGCCACGGCTACGGCCACATTTTCGAGAACGTGGTGCCGCTGATGCGGCGCGACTTCAGCGAGGACGAAATCCGCGCGATCCTGATCGACAACCCGCGGCGGTTGCTGACCTTCACCTGACGTTAATTCCTGATTTATCGACCAATGATCACTCTCATCACAGTCGCCACTGGATTCGTGGGGAGCTTCACCATCTAATTAATGCTGGCTCGAAGACTATATAATCGTCGCACGCCGTATTTGAACTTCGCAGTTTATGAACCATCGCAAGAATTCTCCAATTGGCGCAGGCGCCGAGCGTGTTGAGGACCCACGGCTGCTTCGGGGCGAAGGCCTCTTCGTCGACGACATTCACTTGCCCGGCTTGTTGCATGCTGCCGTGCTGCGCAGTTCCGTAGCGCATGGAATTATTCGCGCGATTAACGTCGCGTCCGCACGGGAAATGCCCGGTGTGCACGCCGTCATCACCGCCGCAGATGTATTAGCGAAGTCCGGCGGGCGCATGCCGATGATTCCGCTGCGGCAGGACCCCTTGCCCGAACTGGCACCCTTCGAGCAGCCCGTCATCGCACATGAAAAAATTCGCTATGCGGGCGAACCCCTCGCGCTGGTCGTCGCCAGTGGTGCTGCAATCGCCGAAGACGCGCTCGATCTGATCGAAGTTGAAATCGACGCGTTGCCGACGATTGCGAATCGGGATGAGTCAGCGCGAGGCGACGTGCTGTTGTTCGAAGCCGCCGGCAGCAATTGCGCGATGCAGTTGAGCGCCGTACGCGGCGATGCGGACGAGGCGTTCAAGACGGCGCCGTATAAGCGGCTGGAGAAATTCAGTGTTCATCGCCAGACGGCATTGCCGATGGAGGCGCGCGGCTTGGTCGCCGCCTGGGATTCGAAGCGCGAGCGGTTCACGGTGTACGGCGTTGCGAAGGTGCCGTTCATAACACGCCGCCTGCTTGCCAGGCAGATGAGTCTTCCCGTTGAAGCCGTCGACATGATCGAGTGCGATGTGGGCGGCTCGTTCGGCGTCCGCGGTGAGTTCTATCCCGAGGATTTTCTCGTGCCGTTTGCGGCGCGAATGCTCGGCCAGCCGGTGAAGTGGATCGAGGACCGGCGTGAGCATCTGCTGGCGACGAATCATGCGCGCGATGCGGAGTGCGAACTCGAGATCGCATGCGAGCGAGACGGCCGGATTCTTGCGCTGCGTGGACGCGCCCGCACCGACATCGGCGCTTATTTGCGCTCGACGGGCGCGACCCCGTCGCGCAATCTGGCGCAGGTCTCCTCCGGCCCCTACAACATCCCGCATGTCGACGTGCGCGTTTCGCTCATGCTCACGAACAAGACGCCGGTAGGCACCTATCGCGCGCCCGGACGTTTCGAGACCGACTTTTTTCGCGAGCGGTTGCTCGACATGGCGGCTGCGGACCTTGGTCTCGACCGCGTGGAATTGCGCCGGCGCAATCTCGTGGCGGAAGAAGACATCCCCTACCAGTTGCCAATGCTCTATCCATACAACGCGGGCACCGCCACCGACAGCGGCGATTACCGGGCCACGCTCGACCGTTGTATTCAGGAGTTTGACTGGCAGTCGAAGGAAAAGCTTAACGGACAGCTGATCGACAGCCGCTATCACGGCATCGCCGTCGGCTGCTATATCGAAGGCGGAGCCGCGGGACCGTCAGAAAATGCACGCCTCGTACTCGAAACCGACGGGAGCATCTCCGTGTATATCGGTTCATCAGGTGTCGGCCAGGGACTCGAAACGGTGATTTCGCAGATCGCGGCGCAGGCGCTCGGCTTTCCAATGTCGCGCGTGAAGCAGGTGCGGCACGGCTCGACGAGCTTCGTCAAGGAAGGCTTCGGCTCGTTCAGTTCACGCAGCACCGTCATGGGTGGGTCCGCCGTGCTCGATGCTGGCGAAAAGTTGCTCGCTTTGATTCGCTCAACCGCTGCGCAGCGATTCGGCTGCGCAGCAACGGACGTAAAGATCGTCGAGGGCCGCGAAGTGCAGGGACTGGCGGGCAGATCGGTGTCGCTCGCCGAACTCGCCGCCGAACCGCTCTCGGCGGAAGGCACGTTCGTGAGCAGCAAGCGAACCTACAGTTACGGGGCGCACGCAGCACATGTCGCGGTGAACCCGGCGACAGGACATGTCGAACTTGTCGATTACGTCGCCGTCGAGGATGTCGGGCGCATCATCAATCCGCATACCCTGCACGGCCAGACAGTTGGCGCAATCGTGCAGGGTCTGAGCGGCGTGCTGCTCGAAGATCTGGTCTACAGCGAAGATGCACAGCTTTTGAGTGGCACGCTTGCCGACTATCTCACCGCCTCGGCGACCGATTTTCCGAACATCCGGGCGTTTGCACTCGAACTGCGGCCGTCGCCGAATAATCCGCTCGGCGCGAAGGGCGCGGGCGAGGGCGGTATCATTCCGGTCGGTGGCGTCATCGCCAATGCGATTGCCGCGGCCCTCGCTTCGTTGCGTGTCAAAACCAATCATCTTCCCCTGAGCCCGCCGCGGCTGTGGTCACTCATCAGGCAGTCACAGGAAAAAGGCGTTAACGCATGAAAAGCTTCGTCATCGATGTCCACGCGCATTACACGCCATCGCTGCTGTTCGAACGCTTTGCAAAGCGCGCCGGCGAGTTTCCCGGTATCACGCTGAAGCGAACTGACGCGGGGTATGCCTTCACCTTCGGTGGCGAGAAGCCGCGCTCGGTGATGGCGCAGTTGATTGACCTTGACGAACGACAGCGGTGGATGGACCGCAACGGCATCGACCATCAAATCGTGGGCGGCTGGCTCGAAAGCTTCGGCTACGAACTGCCGGCGCAGGAGGGGCTTGCATGGAGCCGCTTCATAAACGAAACCCTGCTCGAGTCGCTGCGCGACCGGCAACGTTTTACCCCGCTGGCGACGGTGCCGTTGCAGGACGGTGCTTTGGCAGCGCAGGTACTGGCAGAGGCGATCGAGCAGGGATTCGGCGGCGCGATGATCGG
>JBDSSV010000505.1:0-2607 GCA_039928535.1 Burkholderiales bacterium | reverse complement strand
TAAGTCGGTCGGCGAACTTATCGACGCGGCGAAAGCGAAACCCGCGACGCTGCTCTATGCGTCGACCAGCAACGGCTCGTCGGCGCATTTGTTCATGGAACTTTTCAAGTCGCTGACCAAAACGTCGCTGGTGCACGTGCCGTACAAAGGCAACGGCCCGGCGATGGTCGATCTGCTCGGCGGGCAGGTGCCCATCATGTTTGCGAATCTGCCGAACGGTCTGCCGCACGTGCAGTCAGGCAGGCTGCGCGCGCTGGCGGTTACCGCGCCGAAGCGCATCGACGTGTTGCCTGACGTGCCGACCATGAGCGAGGCGGGCGTCAGCGGTTTCGAGGCGAACACGTGGTGGGGCGCGGTCGCGCCGGCCGCAACGCCGAAAGACGTCGTGGTGAAACTCAATGCCGAGATCAACCGCATACTCGCGAGCGCGGACGTGCGTAAGCTCTTTCAAAGCCAGGACGTGCAGATCGCCGGCGGCACGACCGAGGCCTGCGGCGACTATATCCGCAGCCAGGTCGCGCTGTGGAGCAAAGTAGTACGCGAGGCGAAAATAAAAGCCGAGTAGCCGGTGAGAATCGCAGTGCAGCTGGAGGAGTAGTTCATGCAACGATTTATCATCGCAGCTTTGAGTGCGTTGACGTTGACGCACGGCGCGTGGGCGCAGAATTTCCCCGATCGCCCAATCCGGCTCGTCGTGCCGTTCCCGCCCGGCGGCAACGTTGACTCGTTCGCGCGCGTGCTGGCGCGGCAGGTCGAAGTGCAGCTCGCGCAGTCCATCGTCATCGACAACCGCGGCGGCGCCAACGGCATCGTCGGCGCGGATATCGTCGCCAAAGCCGCACCAAACGGCTACACGCTGCTCGGCACGTCGATCGCGTTCGTCGTCAACGCCGGCATGTACAAGAAGCTGCCGTACGACAGCGAGAAGGATTTCGTGCCGATCACCGATTTCGCCTGGGGACTTGGCTATCTGCTGACGGTCAATCCATCGGTGCCGGCGCAATCGGTGAAGGAGTTGATCGCGCTCGCCAAAAGCAGCGCCGAGCCGCTGCGCTATAGCACGCCGGGCATCGGCAACGGCCAGCACCTCGCGGCTGAACTATTCGCGACCAAAGCGGGCATCCGGCTGCTGCACGTACCATACAAAGGCGGCGGCCCGGCGCTCAACGCAGCGCTCGGCGGCGAAGTGCAGATCACGTTTCCGGCAATTTCCGTCGGCGCTTCGCAAGTCAAGGCGGGGAGGCTGCGCGCGCTCGGATTTACCGGCGCAACGCGGGCTTCGTCGATGCCCGACGTGCCCACCATCGCGGAGGCCGGCGTGCCAGGCTATCGTTTCGACTCGGGCTGGCACGCGTGGTTCGCCCCGGCGAAGACCCCGCCGGCAATAGTGAACAAACTTTATACGGCTATTGTCGACGCGCTGAAGGAGCCGAAGCTGCGCGAGTTCTTCATCGCCGGGGGCTACGAGCCGCGCGGCGATCCGCCGGAAGAATTCCGCAGGTTGTTTAAATCCGACATCAAACTCTATGCCGACATCGTGCGCGCGGCGAAGATAGAAATGCAGTAAGCGCAGTGCGCATCAATCTTTGACGGGCGTGCTGAGCGGCGCGCCTTGGTCGTGGATAAGGAAGATCATGGCCTTCGCCGGCACCGTAGAACTGGGATTGCGCGAGATGATGTGGATGTCGGTCGGCGATTCGTAATACGTACTGCCGGGATTGAGCACGGTAAGCTCGCCGCCTTTCACCTGCGCGTTCAACTGGCCTTCGAGCACGTGCAGGAACACGTGGCCGTTATGGCGGTGCGGCGGATTGCTCGTGCCCGGCGGATATTCGACGATCAATACCGTCGCCTCCTTGCCGGGAAAATCGGGCAGGTCTTTCACCATCAGAATTTTGCGACTCGATTGCGGCGCGGCGCCGGAGGATTGCGCCGCGGCCAGTGCCGGGAGCAAAAGAAAAAGTGTCGCGACTGCTGTGATGGTTGCTTTCATGCATCCTCTAATGATTGACGTATGTATGCGGTGCACTGGTGCTTGCTGCATCACGGCCGCGTGAGCGGCGTGTCGATACGCTGCCAATCGACGGGGCATGGATTCGCGCCGTCCATCAGCGACCACTCAACCGGCGCGACGACGGAAGACGTGCTACCGGTCGCGCGGCCGAGCCATGCGCTCCACCACGAAAAAGACGAATTGGCGATGATCTGCAGGCGGCTTCTCGAGAGCGCGAAGAAATCGCTCCACGGATCAGCCGTGCTGCCTTTGATGACGCCTGCGTAGCCGGGCAGGCGTTTGAACACGTAATCGCAGTAATTCGGCTCGTCAGTCACGACATGAAAACGCGGGTGTCCGCAGTGCGCGAGTGCGGCCTGATAGTAGGCGAAAGGCAGCAGGCCGTGATGGCCGTAGTCGTGGCGGCGCACGTGAACGATACAGTCGGCGCCGTTGCCGGCGACGGGGTAGCGATCGCCATGCATTTTGAGATCGGCAGCGAGTTCCGCGGCAACCGAATCGGCATACCGCGCGTCCTGCCAGTACCCTTGGCAAATCACACGGGTTTGCTTTTCTTTCTGCAGCGCATCGCGCAACGTCGTGCCGTCATTGTT
>JBDSSV010000504.1:0-3413 GCA_039928535.1 Burkholderiales bacterium | reverse complement strand
GGCCAAGCGCGAGCGGTATCAAACCGAATGCCCCCAGCAGGCCACCGCCGCGCGCGGCGCTTTCCCCGGCAGTTTGCAACGCCAGCGCGCCGAAGCCGCACAGCACAATTGCGCATACGACGACCAGCGTATCTGCTATCTGCAGCGTGCGGATGGCGCGTGGCGTGAGCCGCCACAACGCGCGCAGCCCGGCGAGCAGGATTCCCATCGGCAACGCGGTCATGAAGAGACCAACGAGCAGCGTGCGGAACGGCAATTGAGCCAGTGCCTTGAGCGAACTGAGGCCCGCCACGACTGCGATCGGGAGCAGCAGGAGAAGCCCGAGCAGGATATGCGCGACCGCCACCGTGAGGCGCGCGGCGGCGAGTTCGCGCGTGCGCGGGTTCAGGGTTGGCCTTGCAATGCGCGCGCCGCGAAGGGATCAGCGCACCGTTCGCGCATGCGCATCACGTTGCCGGCTTGAAAATCAGGAAATACTGATTTGGCAGAAATGCATGCTCCGCGCCCAGCTCGTAGCCAGCCTTTTGCATTTCCGCTTTGACGCGCTCGGGTGCGATGCGCGCGTTTACCGGCGGACCGTTCGGCGCGGTCATGCGAAAGTCGATGATGGCAACGCGGCCGCCGGGCTTGAGCGATGCGCGCAGCTTGCGGAAATACGCGTCGCGCCGCTCGATGTGATGGTAGACATCGACCAGCAAAACGAGATCGACCGGCGCGGGAATGCGTGCATCGTCATTGGCAGCGGCGACCGCCGTCAGATTGGGCAGATTTTCCTGTTGCGCGCGCGCGGCAAGATATTTCACCATGTCGGGCTCGAGGTCGACGCCGTAGACGCGCCCTTGCGGCAGCATATGCGCCAGGCGCGCCGCGAAATAGCCGGTGCCGGCGCCGATGTCGGCGACCGCGGAGTCGGGTGCAAGCTTTAACGCCAGAATCACTTCGTGCGGCTTTTGCCATTCGTCGCGTGCGGGATCGTTGAATACTTTCGCCCAGTGCTCGGCCCCACTGAAACTGTGATGGGCGTGATCGGGCGACTGCGCAAGCGCAACTCCGCCGCGTGTAATCATGACGGCAACCAGTAGCGTGTAAGGAAATTTCATGGACAGTGTCTGTTCGTTGCGCGCTCTACAGCAGACGCCGGATTGAGCGGCGTATATGTCCGCTCGTATCCGGCGAGATAGTCGACCCGCATCTGCGGTGTCGAATAGCGACATGGTATATTGCGCGTTCCCGTATGAACAGCTTGCAGAAAAAATTTTGCTTTGCCGCTTGTGCGTGCGCGCTCGCCGCCGGCGCACACGCCGCGCAGCGTGAGGCCGCCGCCTATCCCGCGCGCCCGATCCGGCTGATGGTGCCGCAGAACCCCGGCGCGTCGGTCGACAACGTGAGCCGCATACTTGCCGCGAAAATGGGCGAGGAACTCGGCCAGCAGATCGTCGCCGACAATCGGGCCGGTGCCGGTGGTACGCTCGCCGCGGAAGTCGTCGCGCATGCCGCGCCCGACGGCCAGACATTGTTCGCGGTTGCCACCGGCACGGCGGTCATATCGCCGCAGACCTTCAAAAAACTGTCCTACGACCCGATTAGGGATTTCGAATACATTTCGCTGTTTGCAATCACGCAGAACGTCGTGGTCGTCAATCCGTCGCTGCCAGTGAAAAGCGTCAGGGAATTGATCGCCTACGCGAAAGCAAATCCCGGCAAGCTCAACATGGCGAATGCGGGCTCGGCGTCGCAAAGCCATCTGGCGTGCGTGCTGTTCACGCACATGGCGGGCATAGACGTCATACATGTGCCCTATAAAGGCGGCGGCGCATCGGTGACGGCGCTGATAGGCAACGAATCGCAGGTGACGATTACGCCGGCGCCGGCGGTGCTTGGGCACGTGCGCGGCGGACGGTTGCGCGCGCTCGCGACCGGCGGCGCCAAACGCTCGCCGTTGATGCCGGACCTGCCGACCGTAATCGAAGCCGGCGTGCCCGGCTATCTGTCGAGCGGCTGGATGGGGCTGATGGCGCCGGCGAGAACGCCACAGCCCATACTCGACAAGCTGCTGGCGACGCTGACTAAAGTCGTCGAAACGCCGGCGACGCGCGAACTGTTCGAGCGCCAGGGCGCTGATCCGGTCGCCACCACGCCGGCTGAATTCAAAAAATTCGTCGCCGAGGAATACGCGCGATTCAGCGAGGCGATCAAGCTGGCGAATCTGAAACCGGAATAGCAAGCTCATCTAAAACCATAAGCAGGACCGGAGGGGCAATGGGATTCATGTGGCAATCGCTGTTCGCGTTGTGCGCGCTACTGACTGCCGGCGCCAACGCCGCAGAGCGGGTTACGGATTGGCCGACCAAGCCGGTGCGATTGATAGTGCCTTTTGCGCCAGGTGGCGCCACCGATATCGTTGCGCGCATCATGGCGCAGGGACTCGCCGAAGTTCTCGGTCAGCAGTTCGTCGTCGACAACCGTGCGGGCGCATCCGGCAATATCGGCGTCGAGCTGGCAGTGCGTTCACCGGCTGACGGTTACACCGCGGTGATCAACAATGTTTCGACCGGCGCGATCAATCCGATCGCGTTCGCATCGTCGCTGAAATACGATTCGACCAAAGAATTGACGGGTGTGGCCTTGCTGGCATCGATTCCAAACCTGCTGGTATCGGGCGCGAATTTTCCGCCGAATAACCTGAAGGAATTGATCGACTATGCGAAAGCGCGCCCGGGCCAGCTCAACTACTCGAATCCCATCGGCGCTTATTCGCATCTTGACATGCTCGAATTCATGGCGAAGGCCGGCATCCGGATGGTGAACGTGCCGTCGAAAGGCGCGGGCTCATCGTTCGCGCCGGTCATCTCCGGCGAAATTCACTTTTCCTTCCTCAACGCCGCGACCGTGACGCCGCAGGTCAAAGCGGGGCGCATGAAGGCATTCGTGACGACCGCGAAGAAACGTCTGGCGGAGCTACCGGATGTGCCGACGATGGCGGAAGCCGGCTTTCCTGGCATGGGCAGTGTGAACTGGAACGGATTTTTCGTGCCGGCAAAAACGCCGCGCGCGATCATCGACAAATTCGCGGCGGCAACGACGCAGGCACTGCAGCGTCCGGCAATCCAGGAAGCGTTCGCCAAGGCCGGCGTGCCCCTGACGCCGAGCGCTTCGCCCGAGGAGTTTCAGGAATTCGTGCGTGCCGAGCAGAAGCGCTGGGCGCGCATCATCAAAGAGAACAACGTTAAATTCGATTAGAACACGCATCAAAAGTTAAAGCAGTTATCAACCGCCGATGAACGCTGATGAACGCCGATTAAAAAAGCAGAAAATAACTCCGTCTGAGGGTTTGGTTTTTGTCTGCGTTAATCGCGTTTAGCGGCGGTTTCAGAGTTTCTTGAATTATTGAGTATTACGTAATTAATGACAAC
>JBDSSV010000503.1:0-2895 GCA_039928535.1 Burkholderiales bacterium | reverse complement strand
CGGGCTGGCGAGCCCCGTGCCGGTGCGCGCGGCGCGCGGCATGGGCGCCGACCTCGTCATTGCGGTTTATATCTCTAACAATCCGCGCTTCGGCAAGACCCGCGACAGCGTCGAACTCATGCTGCAGACGTTCGCCATCATGGGCCAGAGCATTGCGGGCTACGAATTGAACGAGGCCGACATTGTGATCCGGCCCGAGACAGGCAAGATACGCAGTACGGGTTTCGAAGACCGCCATCTGGCGATCATCGAAGGCGAGAGGGCGGGACTGGCGGCGATTGCCGCGATCAAGCAGAAAATTGCCGAGAAGACCGTCGCGGTGCCGGTCAGTCGCTAGCGACTACGCGGCGCGCGCCGTTGAAGTGCTTTTTCCAGTAGCTGTCCTGCATGTCGCCGACTTCGACTTCGCGGCCGCGCCGCGGGGCGTGCACGAAACGTTCCTCGCCGATGTAAATCCCGACATGCGAGAACGCCTGACGGCGCGTGTTGAAGAATACGAGATCGCCCGGTTGCAGGTCGGCCGGCGCGATTTTTTCGCCGACTTTGCTCATGCTCTGCGAATTGCGCGGCAATACGATACCGGCGACTTCCTGAAATACATGGCTGACGAGCCCGCTGCAGTCGAAGCCGGCCTCGGGTGAATTGCTGCCGAATTTATAATTGACGCCGATCAGCGCCAGCGCGTGCATGGTCAATTCGCGTGCATAGTCGAGATACGCGGCGGGCGAAACGATAGCGGCGGCGCGCGTCAGCGCAATTTTGGCGGTCGATTCTGCCGCCGGTGCGGGCAGAGCAACGCACAGCAGGAGAGTGGAAATCCCGAGCCTGAAAATTTTCATCGCCGCGACTATAGGTGATGGCGGGCTGATTGTAAATGTTTTTTATCGGCGGTACTAACCGGCGATAGCGGGATAAACTTCTTTCAAATCCTGCCGTTAACCGACATATGCCCGCATTCCGTAGCGCCATCCGCCGCTGCCTGTTGCCGCTATTGCGCGCCTTGATAGTGCTGATCGCACTGTCGCAGGTCGCGGTTCATGCGCAAAGCAGGGTGATCGAAGTGATCACGCTCAGGTACCGTATTGCCGAGCAGGTGATGCCGATATTGAAGCCGCTGCTCGACAAGGCAGGCACCATGAGAGGCATGTCGGCGGCAGGGCGCAGCGCGTATCGAGTCAGCAGAGCGCAATCATCGGCGGCACGCGCGAATTTTCGAGCGACAACCGTCGCATATTGCTAAGGGTCGACTTAAATCCGTTAAGTCTTAGAATTGCAGCGTCTGCAGGCGGGCGCTGATTTTACCGCCGGCGATCTCGATGAACCCGAGCGATACCGGCAGCGTGAACCGGCGCGGCCCGGCACTGCCGGGATTGATATACAGCACGCCGTCGCGCTCGTCGATCGATGGACGATGCGAATGTCCCGAGATTACTGCGCGCACGCCGGCAGCAGCCGGATCGATATCGAGCTCCCCGAGGTCGTGCACCATGTAAATCGAGATGCCGCCAACTTCGATAATTTCGGTTGCGTGCAGACGCTGCGCCCAGGCGCCGCGATCGTTGTTGCCGCGCACCGCAGTTACCGGCGCGATTGTTGCGAGTTCGGCGAGCACCGTATCGCCGCAGATATCACCGGCGTGCAGGATGTGCGTCACGCCGGCCAGCGCGAGTTTCGCCTGCGGGCGCACCAGATCGTGAGTGTCGGAGATGATGCCTATCTTGAGCGGAGTAGCCACGCTGCTATGGTAGCAGCCAGCCGCGATGCTCTATACTTCCGCGTTTTCGACTGTCACGCAGCGCTGCGCGCTGCAGCGGGAACCCGGGACTCCTTTTGCAGGATCTAGCTTCTATTTTTTCAGCCGGCGGCGCGCTGGCGCTCGCGGTCGACGAATTTCGCGTGCGTGAAGGTCAGATCGAAATGGCGCGCGCGGTGGCGGCGGCGATCGAGAACAACTCGGTGCTGGTCGCGGAAGCGGGCACCGGCACCGGCAAGACGTTTGCCTATCTGGTGCCGGCGCTGTTGTCGGGCGGCAAGGTCATCATCTCCACCGGCACCAAGACCCTGCAGGACCAGCTCTACGATCGCGATATCAAAGTCGTGCGCGATGCCTTGAAAGTGCCGGTGACGGTGGCGCTGCTCAAAGGACGCGCGAATTACGTCTGTCATCACCACGTCGAGCGCGCGCAGAACGAGGGACGCTTTCCGACGCGCGACGATGCGCGCCATCTGCCCGTTATCGCAAACTTCGCGAAAAACAGCGCGACCGGCGACAAGAGCGATCTGCCGGCGGTGCCCGAGAATGCGGCCATCTGGTCGTACGTGACGTCGACGCGTGAAAATTGCCTGGGCTCCGATTGCCCGCATTACGCCAAA
This sequence comes from Burkholderiales bacterium, assembly GCA_039928535.1. Taxonomy (GTDB): domain Bacteria; phylum Pseudomonadota; class Gammaproteobacteria; order Burkholderiales; family SG8-41; genus PALSA-1004. The sequence goes on along the minus strand of JBDSSV010000503.1, from coordinate 522 downwards.
TGCTTCGTCATGGAAGCGCGCAAGCAGGCGTTGGCGGCGGACGTGGTGGTCGTCAATCATCATCTGTTCTTTGCCGATGTCGTGCTGCGCGGCGAAGGTGTCTCCGAATTGTTGCCGGCTTCGAACACGATCATTTTCGACGAGGCCCATCAACTGCCGGAGACCGCGAGCCTTTTTTTCGGGCAGACAGTTTCGACCGCGCAGTTGACCGAGCTCGCGCGCGATACGCGACTCGAAGCCGTCACTGCCGCCAAGGACTTCGCGCCTTTGCCCGACGCCGCGCATGCGCTCGACAAGGCGGCACGCGATTTGCGTCTCGCGTTCAGGGAAGACAGCGGCCGCTTTCCGTTCCAGGCGCTCGCGCGTAACCGCGAGTTCGAGCCGGCGCTGGATGCGCTGAGCGCGCAGCTCGACGTGCTGGTCGCCACGCTCGAGACGCAGGCCGGACGCAGTGAAGGCCTCGAAAAATGCTGGCAGCGCGCGCAGGCGCTGGCCGCGGACGTGCGACGCTGGCGCAACCAC
>JBDSSV010000502.1:0-5420 GCA_039928535.1 Burkholderiales bacterium | reverse complement strand
GCCGACCCGCAGCGCGTGCAAGATCACATCATCAGCGGCAACCAAAGCGGCGTTCGCGCTACGCCGACTTTCTTCATCAACGGCGTCGTGCCGGACGTGTCGTTTGGGTTCGAGCCTCTGTAGCGTGCGCTCGAGCCGGCGCTCGCCAATGGCGGCCGCAAGTAGCTGATCAATCCGCCCTTTTGCCGTCGTGTGTTCGCTGCCAAACAGACAGGGCGGTCAGAGCAGCCCAATATTGCTTGAACGATCCTGGAGGGTCATATGCTCGATTACTCAATAATGAAGCCGGAAGGCATCCTGCTGCTCAAGCCTCGCGCGCCGCTGAGTAAACAGGACTTTGACGGATTGGGCTCAGCTGTCGATGCCTATCTCTCCGACCATGCCATGCTGAGCGGCGTGTTGATACAGGCGAAAAGCTTTCCCGGCTGGGAGAACTTCGGGGGATTCACCGCGCACATGCACTTTGTCCGCGAGCACCACAAGCAGGTGGAACGCGTGGCCATCGTGACCGACAGTCATTTCGCCGAGATGGCGGAAGCTTTGGCCAAGCACTTTACGTCGGCCGAAGTCCGGCACTTCCCGTTTGCCGACGACGAAAAAGCGCTGGACTGGCTGGAAGCGGCGAAGCCGGCAGCGTAGCAGGACAGTCATTCGCCGACTGTTAAAAGCGCTTACTTGATCTTCCGCGCTCCCGGCATCCACCACATCAAAGCGCCTGTTCCCAGCGCGCCGGCAAATCCCATCACTGCGACCGCGCCCTGCGGCCCGATCGCCGCGGCCAGCACGCCGATCAGCATGCTGCCCGCCGTGACCAGCATCTGGCTCATGTTGAAGAGCGCCATGGTGCGGCCGCGGTATTCCTCGGTCGAGTATGATTGCACGACAGTGTTCACCAATGCATTGGCGTGCACGTGGCAGATCCCGGCCACGACCATGATAAGGAGCGACAGCCAGTACCACGGCGAAAAGCCGAACACCACGATCACCAGCCCGTAGATCCACGCCGAGTCCAGCATCACCTTGCCGCGTTGAAGCCGGTGTCCCGACATCGTGATGACGCCCGCGCTGATTAGCGCGCCCACGCCCATCGCGGCCAGCAACATGCCTTGGCCGCTGGCGCCGACATGGAGAAGGTCGCGCGCGAAGACGGGCAGCAGCGTGGCGAATGGAAATATCAGCATCGACGTTATCGTCGTGCACAGGATCCCGGCGCGCACCGGCTCGTTGTGCCAGGCGAACTTCCAGCCTTTGACGATGCTGTGCATGTAAGGCTCGCGGCGCGCTTGCTCGAGGCCTGCGCGTTTCGGCAGCGGCCCCAGCTTGACAGCCCACACAGTCGCGAGAAAAAGAAATGCGGCCTGCACCGCGAATGCGCTGCCGGTATCCGATGCGGCGATGATCGCACCCGCTACTACTGGGCCCAGCAGCCGCGCCGCGTTGTATATCAGCGACGTCAGCCCGATCGCGTTGACCAGGTATTCGGTCGGCACCGTGGTGGAGACCAGCGACGTGCGGGCAGGGTGCTGCACTACCTGCATTATCCCTGTCACCACTGCGACCACGTAGACATGCCACGGTGCGATCTTGCCGGTGTATATCAGCAGCGCCAGCACGGCAAACGCCAGGCTGGTCCCGCCCTGGGATACCCATAGCAATGTCTTGCGCGAATAACGATCGACAGCGCTGCCGGCAAACGGAGAAAACAGCAGGAGGGGGATGAACTGGATCCCGCGCGACAGGCCGAGCTGGACCACCGAATCCGTGAGCTGATAAATAAGCCAGCCGCGGGAGAGCTCATCCATCCACGTGCCGAGATTGCCGAACAACTGGCAGCCGGCAATCAGGCGGAAATTTCGGTAGTGCAGGGCCTTGAATGCGCGGTGACTGCGAAGGGTCGTGAAAACAGAACTCATGGCCGGATTGTAGCGCGCCGCTCGCGATCGCCTTCCTCTTGTCCTACAAACCGAGGGCAAGGCGGGACCACGAGCGGCTTATTTGCGCCGTGTGTTAGATTACGTACGGAAGCCGCCTGAAAAAATCGGAATACTGGCGCAATCCATGCTGCTGCCCGGACTTTCGCCCTGTGCGGCAGCCCCTCAGCCAACCGTGGTTTCCCCAGTCACGGATACGCGCATCGACCGGGGATTTACGCATTTCCAGAAAGGCCGCAAATGTCAGACTCCGCATCGCAGGACAGTCCCGACACCGGCGACAGCTTCGATAAATATTTTGAAATCGTGCCGGCGCTTACGCCCGACTTGAAAAATATCGTCTTCGGCATACGACACCAGGTATTTTGCGAAGACCTCGGGTTCGAAGAGGTCAGGCCCGACGGCCGTGAAAACGACAAATATGATTCCCAATCGTTGCACCTGCTGATCCGCAACGTGCAGAACGGCGGATACGTGGGGTGCACGCGCATCGTTCGCGCGCGCCTGCAGGACGCCCAGCCCCACATGCCGTTCGAGACCTACTGCGCCGAGGTCATCAATCGTTCCATCATCGATCCCGGCGCACTGCCGCGCGACTGCGTCGGCGAAATATCCCGGCTCTCGGTCATCGCGGCTTATAGAAAACGCCAAGGCGAGCCGCTGAAGCCGGCCACTATCTCCAGCGGCGATTTCGGTACGCAAGCCCGTCCACGCTTTCCTTATCTTACAGTCGGCCTTTATTTCGGCACGGTCGAACTCGCACGCCGGCACGGCATTACGACTCTCTTTGCCCTGACCGAGCCGCGGCTCACCGAGCATTTCCGTAAACTCGGCATGAACATTCAGACCATAGGCGGCCCCGTTGAGCATCGCGGCCTGCGCATCCCTTCGATGATGACTACCGGCACATTCGTCGACGATCTGAGGGCCATGTTTCGCCCGATGTACGAGACGATCGCTAGAGAGGTCGCCGCAGCTTTCATCGGCCCGCAACCGCCGGCGGGTTCGGCGACCTGACGCCAGAAAGGGCGAACTGGATACGCTGACTTTCTGGTCGCAGCCTGAATCGGCATGCCGCGCCGTGCGTCCGCCAATCCGCACTATGTCGATAATCCGCGGCGTACTGTCCCCGGGTTGAATGCTACGCAGGGGCGTGCCACCCGGCGTCGGCCCACAGCTCGCCGCTCACCGCGGAGTTGGACAACATGAAGCAGATCGCGTCGGCGATCTCGTCGGGGCGTATCAGCCGGCTCAATTGAGTGAACGGCAAAATGTTCTTGTTGATGTAGTCCTCGCCCAGGGCGCGCACCATCGGAGTGTCGGTGAAGCCGGGATGAATCAGCCCGCAGCGCACGCCATAGAATACGGCCTCTTTCATGATCGTCGCCGCCGCGCCTTCGAGGCCGGCCTTGGTGCTCGCATAGGAAATCTGGCCGCGGTTGCCTTGCGAGGAAACCGAGCCGATGAACACGATGGCGCCCTGCATGCCTTCGGACGGTTGCCATTTCTTGAGCCCGCGCTCGGCGCGGCGCTCGGCGATGCGGCCTATCATCTCGAGCGCCCAGTAGACTGGCGCGACGAGGTTGACGTCGACGACCTGCTTAAAAAGCTCTACCGGGTAGATGCGCGCCTTGCCGCTGGTCTTGTCGATGCGCACTGCGAGCTCGTCGCGCGTGATGCCGGCTGCCGGCACGCACATCGTAATGGGCTCGAACTGGCTGCTCATCGTATCGAAAACCGATTTGCGAAAAGTGTCGTCGGTCGTATTGCCGCGGAAAGGGTAGGCGACGATACGGCCTGCCGTGGTGTTGACTTCGCTGGCGACGGAATCGATGTTTTCGCCCATGTCCACCAGTGCGACCGCGCGTATGTTGCGGCGCGCCAGTTCGACAGCCACGGCACGTCCGATGCCGCTGGCGGCGCCGGTGATTACTGCCACTTTTCCTGCGATTTCCATAGAGTTCCTTTAATTTCCTGGCCGGAAGACTTAGACGCCCGGGATTGCTGGGGCGCCGAAGTGCAATGCAGCATGATACGCCAGACCGGATGCCAGTTGACGGCCGCGGAGGACGGGCGGAAAAAGTCGCCGCTGCTGCCGACATTTGCGCAGAGCCATCGCTGCCTGCGGCGCTGGCGGCCGGAGAGCGGACATGAGGATTAATCCGGCCGGATGTCCTTCCTGAGCTCCCTTCGCAGGGCGCGCATGGGCGGGCCACCCCTCCCGTCGTCCCACCGGCTGACGATGCCGCGCATCCTCTAATAAAAATAGGCGGGTTCGTTCGCTCGCGCACTGATAACACGCGAAAATCCCAATTACTGTAAGGTGACATGCGTGCTGCTGTCTGGATTTAGCGGTGTGCGGAAGGGCTGCAGCCAAACGCGGCTTCTGCCGGGCACCGTAGATCCGCAACCCGCGTCACAATCAAAGTAATGGCAGGAGATGCCACATGGCAGAGACCGCATCAACTGAAGGCTCCCCCGCTTGCGACAATTTCGCGCGCTACTTCGAGATTGTACCGACGCTTACGCCGGCGCTCCTCGACGAGGTTTACAGCATCCGTCACCAGGTGTTTTGCGAAGACTTGGGTTTCGAAGCGACCCGGCCCGACCGCCGCGAGAACGATGAGTATGATGCGCAGTCTTTGCATTTGCTCATCCGCAGCGTAAATACGGGCGAGTACGTGGGATGCACCCGCATCGTGCGCGTGCGCCCGGAGGATGCGCAAAGCCGCATGCCATTCGAGCGCATCTGCGCCCATGCCATCGACCGCACTATCGTCGACCCGGCTGCATTGCCGCGCGCCACCATTGGTGAAGTATCCAGGCTTTCGATCATCGCAAAGTATCGCAAGCGCAAGGGCGAGCTCAAGCAGCCCGCCGCAATCTCCAGCGATGACTTCGGCACGCAGGGGCATCCGCGCTTCCCGTACATCATGGTGGGTCTTTATTTCGGCGCGGTCGAGCTGGCGCGCCTGCACGGGATCGAAACATTGTTTTTCTTGACCGAACCGCGGCTCGCGGAACATTTTCGCAAGCTGGGCGTCGAGATCCGGACCATAGGCGCCGCTATCGAGCATCGCGGCACGCGCATCCCTTCCATGATGAATACCGGCACCATTCTCGAGAATCTGAAAACCATGCTTCGTCCCATGTATCTGACCATTGCGAAAGAAGTTGACGCGGCCTTTCCCGCCCTCCCGGTCATGCCGGTTATGCGCGCCTGAAGTTCGACGAAACTGCATAAAACCGAAGCGCGCTGCCACGAACAAGCACGCTTCGCCCTCGAAATTTGACGGCGAAATTAAAAAACGGGCGAACGTGCTCAAAGCCAACAACATTACGATCGAATAAATCTGTCCGTCTCAAAACGGCCGGGCAATTGACGGTGGTTTTTCCGATGTGCGGTACGGAATCCTGATTGATGGTCTTCTCGCCGGTCTTCGGGTCGATGGCGGTGACGACGTTCTGATACACGGTCTCCTTGTGCCA